>JAYSTG010000154.1:0-14483 GCA_043719965.1 Saprospiraceae bacterium
AGCTTACCAAATTCGACCAAATATTGTTCTGCGATTCTAAGAGAAACTGCATCTTTACCATTAGGGGTATCGATTGCTGCCGAAATGGCTTTGATACCACTTGCAGTGGCGATAGCAATGGCTTCGATCTCTGAAGCTTTACCTACAGATTCATTGATCTTGCGAAGTTTTTCTCCTTCTGATCGTTTGATAGCTTCTTGTTTATCGCCTTCAGCTACATTGATTTTGGCCTGCATAGTACCTTCTGATTCTGCGATGACTGCTCTTTTTTCACGTTCAGCTCGCATTTGTTTTTCCATAGCTTCACGGATACTTTGTGGAGGGGTAATGTTTTTAACCTCATACCTAGTTATTTTCACTCCCCAGGGTTCACTTGCTTTATCTACAGCGTCTACGATAGAGGCATTGATAGATTCTCTTTCTTCGAATGTTTTATCCAATTCTAGCCTACCTACGACTGATCGCATAGTAGTTTGTGCTATTTGTATCGAAGCAAACCGATAATCTTCAATTCCATAGGATGCCTTCGTCGGGTCTACGACTTGAAAATATAGTACACCATCGACTTCGACGGATACATTGTCTTTGGTAATACAATTTTGCGGGTTAACATCAATGGCTTGTTCTTTGAGTGAATGTTTATAACGCACTCGATCAATGAAGGGAATCAAAAAATGAAGCCCAGGGGTAAAGGTCTCAAGATATTTGCCTAGCCGTTCCACAATAGCTGCATTGCGCTGGGGTACGATCACTACGGAGCTATATATAAATATTAATAATAAGAATGCAAAAACTAAATAAGCAATAGTTGAAGTTAACATAGTAATTATTGTTTTAATGGTTTTACGTTTAATAATATGCTTTCCTGACTCACTATTTCTACCTCATCTCCAGGTAAGACAGGCCATTCGCTTTTAGCCGGCCATTGGGTTCCTTTAAACTCCACCGTACCATGATCTTTAGTGATTGCAGTCAGAGCTTTACCTTTTTTACCTACAAATTCGTTTTCAGGATCATCTCCCCGTTCGATTCGAAATAAGAGCTTCTTAAGATTATCTTTCAAAAGCATGGTGTACATTAATGATGCTATCAAGAATAAACCTACCTGAAACATCCAACCCATCTGAGTCAAATAAGCTACGGCGGAAATAGTGATTGCAGCAAGCCCAAAAATCAATAACATGAAACCACCGGATATCACAAGCTCCAGTATGATCATAACAATGCCGGCAATAAGCCAAAATAATATCATTCCTTTTTTCCTACGTTAGGGATATAGGAATTACAACAAGAATTAAAAAATTATAGTTCAGAAAAGATTGTTAATCCTAGCAATGTCCAGGAGAATAGACCTGATTAGTTTCCTCAAATTATGTTCTCCAGACCTAGCTACCGCTATGACTTCCTCAATACTGGTCTCGACATTGAATTCATTGGAAATAATGGAAAACACATTGACAGGCAGCCCCATGTGCTTACAGACTATGACTTCTGGCACTGTAGACATGCCCACAGCATCTGCTCCTATTTTTTGTAAAAAAATTCTCTCGGCCTTGGTCTCCAGGCTTGGTCCGGGTACTGCAACATATACACCTTCGTGCATCCGCAATCCCAATAACTGGGATTGTTTAATCGCAGCTTTAAGTATAGTAGAATCATAGGTATTGGTCATATCTGGAAATCTCGGGCCGAGGCGTTCATCATTTGGCCCACGTAAGGGGTTTGATGGAATCATATTGATATGATCTTTTACTGATAATATATCGCCAGCTTTGAAGTGTTCTTGCAGACCCCCACTTACATTAGTGATGAGCATCCGGCCAATTCCAAGATATTTGAGAACCCTCATAGGGAAAGTCACTTCTGCGAGGGAATATCCTTCATAATAATGAAATCTTCCAGCCATCATCACTACAGGTATATGGTCAAGATAACCAAAAACTAATTTGCCGGCATGGCCAGCCACCGTGCTTTTTACAAAATGAGGAATCACCCGATATGGAATTTCCTGTCTATCTTTTAATTCTTCAGTAAATCCGCTTAATCCTGTTCCCAATACAATACCTATGGAAGGCGTGATATTGACACGTGCTTTTATGAATCGCACCGATTCTTCAATAGCTTCCAGCTTGTGCATAGTAATTTAATAAGTCTGAAAATGAAATCAGACTTTCATGATTTCTTCTTCCTTGGTTTTGATCAATTTATCGACTTTCTCCACATGATGATTGACCATATCTTGCAGTTGGGTTTCTTTTTTCTTGCCTTCATCCTCAGGTATTCCATCTTTTACTGCCTTTTTGATCACATCCAATGATTTATGTCGAATGTTTCTCACTGCAATACGGGCCTCTTCACCCATATGTTTGGCTTGCTTTACCAGGTCTTTTCGTCGCTCTTCTGTCAGCGGAGGTACACTGATGCGGATGAGTTCACCATCATTGACTGGGGTCAAACCTATATTAGCTTCGAAAATGGCTTTTTCAATAGGAGCCAACATAGACTTTTCCCAGGGTTGAATAGTAATGGTGCGGCTATCAGCCAGTCCAACATTGGCCACTTGATTTATCGGCATAGGCGCCCCATAATATGGCACTCGAATTTCCTGGACTGTTGCTGGATTGGCTTTACCGGTACGAACTTTCAATAATTCATGCAGTAAGTGATCTACTGCTTTGTCCATCAAGTCCTGCGAGGAGGACATCAGTTTATCTAATTCTACAGACATGAAATAAATAATATTTTATGGTTCAATTTAAAATTGGAATGTCAATATACGGGGCAGTTTTCAATTTTTCGCATAAGATAAGTTAAAAAGATCTGCCCTTAATACGAAGCAAAAAAAATAAAAGCCTCGAAAATTCGAAAGATTGCGCTTGCTATAATCAGTCATTATTCCTACGTAAACCCATATATTGAAGTATTAGGTATACGAGCATGACGATAGACGAAAGCGCCGCAACTACGTAGGTCATCGCAGCCCATTTCAAAGCATCTTGCGCCCCTTCGGTTTCTTCTCCATTGCGTAATATACCCTGTTGATTGAGCCATACTAATGCTCTCTTGCTTGCATCAAATTCTACAGGTAAAGTGATAATACTGAATATGGTAGTCATTGCAAACACAGCTATGGTGATCAACATCAATTGAGGAAAACGGTTAGCAAGCATAAAAGCAAGCATCATCATCCATTGAAGCGCAAAACTCGCAATTTGAACTACCGGCACTAATTGAGATCGCAATTGCAACATACTATAGGCCGTATCATGCTGTACCGCATGGCCGCATTCATGTGCCGCTACTGATGCAGCCATTACACTTTGGCCTCGATAGACATCGGGACTGAGGCTGACTGTTTTAGTGGCAGGATTATAATGATCTGTGAGCATACCCTGGCCTTCGGTCACGAGTACTCCGCTAATATTATAGTATTGAAGCATAGCTTCAGCGACCTGTTTACCATTCATCCCTCGCGCAAATGGTAAGGCTCCATATTTTTTCATTTTTGAAATAAGGACTCGTTGTACGATAAACCCTATAGCAGCAATACCTAAACTAATGATTAAATAACCTCCTGAAAACATATTTATTATTTTTAATTAATATCTATAACAATTTTTTGTCAAAAAGATTTCATTGGATCATAGAAAATCCGGTGTAAGGTATTAAAGCTTTTGGAATCCGAATCCCATCAGTGGTTTGATGATTTTCAAGCAGTCCGGCTACTATCCTGGCGAGTGCCAGAGCGCTTCCGTTGAGTGTATGTGCTAGTTGGGGTTTTCCTTCACCACTTTTAAACCTGAGTTTCAACCGATTAGACTGAAAAGTTTCAAAATTAGAGACCGAGCTTACTTCCAGCCATTTTTTTTGAGCTGCTGAAAATATTTCAAAATCATAAGTCAATGCTGAAGTAAAACCCATGTCCCCGCCGCAAAGTTTAAGAATTCTATAAGGTAATTCTAACTGATCTAAAAGTCCAGCTACATGTTTTAACATTTCATCCAAAGCTTGATAGGATCGATCTGGGTGTTCGACCCTGACGATTTCTACTTTGTCAAACTGGTGTACACGATTCAACCCTTTGACATCTGCACCATAAGAACCTGCTTCTCTACGGAAACAAGGAGTATATCCACAAAATTTCACAGGAAGGTTTTTTTCATCCAGGATCTCGTCTCTCAGTATATTGGTTATAGGTACTTCTGCTGTAGGTATCAGATAAAGCTGATCTTTTTCACAGTAATACATCTGACCATCCTTATCCGGCAGCTGACCAGTGGCCGTCGCAGTATCTGCATTGACCAGATGTGGAGGAATAATTTCTTCATACCCGGCTAGCGTGGCTTGATCCAAAAAAAATTGAATCAATGCTCGTTGCAGTTTGGCACCTTTACCTCTGTACAATGGGAACCCAGCTCCAGTGATTTTCACACCGAGTTTAAGGTCAAATAATTGATATTTTTCAGCAAGCTCCCAATGAGGAATGGCCCCATCAAACAGTGGAGGAAGAGGCTTATCCCAGGCCTGGAATACTTCATTGTCCTCTGGTGATTTACCTGCTTGAACAGAAATGTGAGGAATATTTGGAATTTTGTATAAAAGTTCTTGCAACGCATCCCTATTTATTCTTGACTTGTCTTCTAAGTCGGTGATCGTTGCTTTGATCACAGTCACCTTTTGTTTGAATGTTTCTGCCTCTGCAGTTTGTCCATTTTTCATTAGTAGACCTATCTCTTTGGAAGCTTGGTTTACTTCCATCTTAAGCGTATCCAATTCAGTCTGAATATCCTTTCGTTGTTTATCCAAGGCAGTCGTCTCTTGCACCCAGTCCAACTTACTTTCATCCCAATTTCGTTTTTTCAGGCCTTCAAGGGTGATTTCTTTTAATTCATTAAAATAATTTAAGGTCAACATGGTTCAGTAAATGAGAAAAAAATTAACACAAATATACACCTACTATAAAATATCCCTATATTTGTGGGGTCAATTGAATAAAACCACCAACTGGTCTTGTTCCTTTCTGAACGTGTTCCCTTTACAAATTTTCAGTTTTTAGTTTTTTTGATCATTCTGTTAGGTTCACTATTAGGCTAATAAAAAAATTTATAATACTTAATTATTCTATAATATGATATATGACATTCTCAGACTCAACGAGATGTTGGTACCAGAACTAAGAGAGGTAGCCGATCAACTTGGCGTAAAAGGTGGCAAGAAATTGAATAAACAAGATCTGGTATTTCAGATCCTGGATCGTCAAGCGCTTGGTGGCTCAATAGCTGACGAGCAAGACCCCGTGCCTCAATCCAGTGAAAATGGGGGGAATCTTAAAGATGAGAAGTCAACTAAGCCTATTACTAGACCGCGGATGAGAAAAGCAATCCAAGAAGATGCAGAACCAGTGGAAATTATTTCAAAAGTAGTCAGTGAACCTCCAGCGGATCTATCGCCTGCTATAAAATCTACATCTGAATTTGATAACAGGCCATCGCATAGGCCTATTAGAGCTCCTCATCACCCTCAGCACAGGGAACCTCAGCATAAAGATGCTCAGCACAGGGAACCTCAGCATAAAGATGCTCAGCAAAGGGAACCTCAACATAAAGATGCTCAAAACAGAGAACTACAGAAAGATACACCCTATAAAGAACCTCAACACAAAGACCAGCGAGAATATAGGGACCAGAGAGACCAGAAAGGCCCCAATCCACAACAAAGACACGATCCAAGAGGACCGCGACCTTCCGGAGATCAAAATGAACAACGGAATTTCAGAGATCAACGTGATCAAACCAGGCCAATGCCAAATCCTGCTCCACCCAGACCTGAATCGATAGAACCTAGTACCGTTGAATTAGAATCTGTCGAACCTGAAATAGAAATTGCTCCAGTTATTGATTTTAATTTCGATATGGATGCCATGATCGAGGGCAATGGTGTATTGGAGATGATGCCAGATGGTTACGGATTTTTAAGATCTGCTGACTACAATTATCTTAGTTCACCCGATGATATCTATGTCTCTCCATCCCAAATAAAACTGTTTGGATTAAAGACAGGAGATTCAGTGCAAGGGGCTATACGACCGCCAAAAGAAGGTGAAAAATATTTTGCTTTATTAAAAGTTTCATTGATTAATGGACTTCCTTATGAGCAAGTCAAAGATCGAGTTCCCTTCGATTACCTTACCCCACTATTTCCAACCAGGAAATTTAAATTAACGACTAATCCTCTGGGTAAAGACTATGGTAATAGACTGATAGATCTATTTACCCCTATAGGAATGGGTCAACGGGGATTGATCGTAGCACAACCTAAAACGGGCAAAACTTTCCTTTTAAAAGATATTGCAAATGCTATCGCTTATAATCATCCTGACTGTTATCTCATCATCTTATTGATCGATGAGCGGCCCGAGGAAGTGACGGATATGCAACGCAATGTAAAAGCTGAAGTAATATCTTCTACTTTTGATGAACCTGCAGACAATCACGTGAGAGTGGCTAATATCGTACTTGAAAAAGCTAAACGCATGGTAGAAACTGGCCATGATGTTGTCATCTTATTGGATTCTATCACTCGACTAGCCCGTGCGTATAATACGGTGGCTCCTTCCAGTGGTAAAGTTTTATCAGGTGGGGTTGAAGCAAATGCCTTACAAAAACCTAAAAAATTCTTTGGAGCAGCTCGAAACATTGAAAATGGTGGCTCCTTAACTATCCTCGCGACCGCCTTGATCGATACCGGATCGAAAATGGACGGAGTAATCTTTGAAGAATTTAAAGGTACTGGTAACATGGAGTTACAGTTGGACCGAAATCTTTCTAACAAGCGGCTTTACCCATCCATCGATGTGACGAAGTCAAGTACACGCCGAGAAGAACTTTTAATGGATAAAGAGTCATTAAAGCGAATGTTTATATTGCGAAATCATTTAGCAGATATGAAGCCGGACGAAGCTATTGAGTTCATGCTCAAGCACATGCAACATACTCAGACCAATGAGGAGTTTTTACAAACCATGAATTCATAAGGTTTTAACTATAGTCATATTCTAATTTGGCAGTTTAAATAATTATAATTATTTTTGCAGCCCTGTATAAATAAAAATAGCCATGAAGCAAACATTTCAACCTTCTCGTCGCAAGCGTTCCAACAAGCATGGTTTTCGTACTCGCATGGCCAGTAAAGGCGGTCGCAAAGTCTTATCGAACAGAAGGGCAAAAGGCAGGCATAAGCTTACTGTGGCCGATGAGCCTAGGGTAAAATAAAATTCCTATGAATCCCGATGTCCAATCCTCGGGTAAATTTACTTTTCCAGCCAGAGAAAAGCTCAAGCACCGTAAGTCTATTCAATGCTTATTTGATAAAGGTCGGCACATAACGATCTCACCGCTTAAGGTCATTTATCTTCTCACCGATGAGGAATCCATCCCAAAATTCAGTGTAAGTGTACCTAAAAAATATTTTTCCAAAGCTGTCGATAGAAATCGGATAAAACGGCAAGTTCGAGAATGTTATAGATTGAATAAACCATTGCTTAAAGTAGCATGCGAAGCATTAAACACTGGTATTCATATGATGTGGATATACTCCAATAAATCGTTTGTAGATACTCCAGCGCTAAATAAAATAATGCTTCAAGCTATTGAACGATTGATCATACAGGTCAAAAAGAAAGTGGTCAAGTCTACTCCTGAATAGGACTGAATAGGATCAATCGTTGATCCTGTTGTATAGCCATCAATCCAGCACTCATTGACAGCAATCGACTCAATGTAATAGTAGCGGGCAATGAAAATGGTGCCGTAAAAGACTTTAATTTGGGCATATATTTTATTATGGTTTGACTTTTTTGATCAAAATATTTATGCACCAAGTCTTCAAATGAAAAAAGAACGCCAGGGCATTCAAACTGATGAAGTACGTGTCCAAATGTATTCAACCTTACGTATTTATTTGAATCTGCTTCCACCAAGATTTCGTTTCTGCGGACCCATATACTTCGGAGCTCTTTGGGTAAAATATTTTGAAATATCAACAGCGATTCTAAAACTACGATCCCATTTTTATTCATTTTCTTAAGTTTCAAAACTTGATAATCATAGTACCAGATTTCATGTTCTGCAGTGTAGCCCACCGTAGAGCTAAAGGGTACATTAAAATCAGTCAATCGAATTCGTTTCAATTCATTTAAGGCTTGATCCAAAATTATGATCGTTTGATACTTTGCATAAAACAATACGACTTGAAGAAGATTTTCTGCATAGATGATCTGTGGTGGGCCCAAATATCGATTGCTGTACCTTGCTTTAATCTCTCCTTTGATATTGATTTTTAAAATTTCATGGCCTGGAGTGACGACAATACATTGGTTTGAAAAAGCACCATGCAGTGAAATAGCTTTTATTTCGAGCCTTCGTAGGACCTGTAAACTATCTTGGATCTGGCCTACCGTACTGCTTACAGGAGAAGGAATATATGGAGAAATGCAATTTAAAGCAATGCCAAAAAAGATGTAATAAAGGGTCAGCATAGACATTATCTTACACTAGCCAAAATAAGGTAACCACCAATTAAGATTGAAACTAAATATAATCTTTGACCGAAGTAAGACTTAATTCGTTTTTTCAATGAAGTTAGAATATGACTTTTGTGTTTCATTCTTATAAAAACTTAATTTCAGACCATCCGCACTTAAGGTAGCAAAAGAATGATACTGGAGCCAATCGCCAAGATTAATGTATCGGTTCCCTTGACTCAAAGTCCAGTCAATAGGTATATGCCTATGTCCAAAAATAAAATAATCTATGGGAGTGTGATTTGATTTGATATAGTGCTCGCAATACTGGATAAGCCATTCTTGACTTTCGCCGAGGAATTCATGCATTTTTATCCCTTTACTTCGTGAAGCTCCACTCCAATATTTTGCCAAGGGGATACCTATGCCTGGTGGTATCAAACTAAATAATTTGCGAGAGAGAGGATGCCGAAATATTTTTTTAATGAATTTGTAACCGTGATCGCCTGGGCCCAATCCATCTCCATGTCCTATGAATACAGATTTCCCATGTATCATTACTTGGATAGGATCGTGATGTATCGATATACCTAATTCTTGTTGGAAATAATCATACATCCATTGATCATGGTTGCCACTAAATAAATATACAGGAATACCAGATTCTTTCAATTCAGCGATGGTTGCCAATATCCGAATCCCTCCTTTTGGTACAACATTTTTATATTCAAACCAAAAGTCAAATAAATCACCAACGATGTAGAGCGCATCCATATCGTGAGCAAACTCTTTGAGCCACTGCAGAAAAAGAACTTCACGTGCCTTGCTGGTTTCCTGGCCATCAATGCCAAAATGAAAATCAGAACAAAAATAGGATTTCTTCATAGTGTTTTTAATACGACTGCCAATCGTCGGATAAAATGATAAACATCTTCAAAAGAATTATACAGTGGTACGGGAGCTACTCTAATGATGCCCGGCTCTCTCCAATCACAGACTACCCCACTGTCCATTAAATGTTGATATATTTGTTTGTTGGGCGGTGTCAGCAGGATAGAGAGTTGACAGCCTCGTTGGTATGGGTCCGATGAGGTAATCACTTTCAATCGTGGATCTTCTAAATCATCTATTAATTTATAAAGGTAAGCTGTAAGCTTTTGAGATTTAAGGCGTAATGCATCCATACCTATAGTGTCAAAATCCTCTAAAGCCGCTTTCATAGCCGCAAGAGCAAGAGTCGGAGGCCCACTCAATTGCCAAGAAAATATGCCAGGCATAGGTATAAAATCAGGTTCCATTAAAAATCGACGCTTGACATCATGCCCCCACCACCCTTCCAATCGAGCTAAATTGGCATCTTGATGGTGCATCTGATGGATAAAACATCCAGCTAAACAGTTAGGTCCCCCATTCAAATATTTATAATGACACCATACCGCAAAATCTACTTTCCATTCGTGTAGTTTTAAATCAAGATTACCTGCTCCGTGTGCAAGATCAAAACCTATCAAAGCGCCATATTGATGAGCTAATTTTATTAATGCTTCGAATGAAAAAACTTGCCCACTTAAATAATTTACCGAGCCGAAATAACCTAAAGCTATTTCATCCCCTTGATCATCAAACAAGGCTTCTATGTCTTCCTGTCTGATTTCATATTCTCCAGCACGCGGCTTCAATTCGATTAAAATATCCTCTGGCTTTAACCCTTTATATTTCAAATGAGACTTCAAGGCGTACAGGTCTGAAGGAAAAGGTTTGTGTTCTATCAATATTTTTTTCTTCCTGCCAACTGGTCTATAAAAACTCACTAACATTAAGTGAATATTTACAGAAAGTGTATTCATGATCGTTACTTCTCCGTGTTGGGCCCCGACTATTTTAGTAATATGGTTAACCAAAGCATCCTGGTACGTAGCAAAAGGATGTTCACCATCAAAATGTCCTTTCACTCCCAGGTCGCCCCATGATTTCATTACATCGGCTACATCGTGCTTTGATCGCTTGGATTGCAATCCCAAAGAATTGCCGCAAAGATATACTGCCGGTAGACCATCTTTTTGTTTAGGAATGTGATATTGATCCCTCCAATGATGTAGGGGATCTTGTCTGTCTTGTTCCAGTGCAAAATCATATTGTCGTGTTTCTCCCATATAAATCGAAAAATACGAACTTACCGGCTAACTATAACGGTGAGAAAAAATATTACTATTTTGTACAAAAAAAATGAATCTGTCGTTACAACATAAAAATGCACTGGTCTGCGGTAGTAGTAAAGGTATAGGTAAAGCCATTGCTATTGAATTAGCAGCTTTAGGCGCCAATGTCACGCTATTGGCAAGAACAAAAGACCTTTTGGAAGGAGTCCTTCAATCTTTACCTCGAGTATATGAAGGTCAGGATCATGACTATCTCATGGCTAACTATGACGATGCATCAGACCTTCATAAAAAAATAAATGTCTTGAGTTCAAGTAGACAATATCAAATCTTGGTTAATAATACCGGGGGGCCTCCTGCAGGCCAAATGATTGAATTTACAACAGAAAAAATTGAAACTGCCTTTCGAAAACTTTTTTTGATCAATCATGATCTTGTCCGAATGTTGGTACCTGGTATGATCGAATCAGGCTATGGTCGCATCATCAATATCACTTCCACTTCAGTAAAAGAGCCATTAAACGATCTAGGACTTTCCAATTCATTGCGTGCGGCTGTCAGCAATTGGGCTAAAACCTTAGCCAATGAATTAGGGATACATCAAATCACGGTCAATAATGTAATGCCAGGATTCACTTCTACAGAGCGGTTAGATGAACTTTTTACTTTCATGGCAAATAAATTAAATGTGGATAAGACTTCACTGGAATCCAAAGCCATGGAAGAGATTCCCTTGAGAAGGTTTGGAAGACCCGAAGAAATAGCTTCTGTGGTTGCATTTCTGGCTAGCCCTGCTGCCTCATATATCAATGGTATCAACATTGCAGTGGATGGCGGACGGACTAAAAGTATGTAAATCGCTAAAATTTCAAATGGCGTACAGTCAAACTATTGTTCATCAATTGTTTTAAGGAATCAATTCCTATTTTTAAATGGGCTTCTAAAAAATCTTTAGTTACTTTTTTATCGCCTTCTTCAGTCTTTACACCTTCCGGCACCATAGGAACATCAGAAACTAGTAATAAAGCTCCGGCTGGTATCTTATTTTTGAATGCTGTAATAAATATCGTGGCAGTCTCCATATCTATGCCCATACATCTCAATTTGACAAGATAATCTTTGAAGTGTTCATCAAACTCCCACACTCGGCGATTAGTCGTATAAACCGTACCTGACCAATAGTCCCTTTGGTGTTCGCGAATGGTAGTCGAAATAGCTTTTTGCAAGGCAAAAGCAGGTAAAGCAGGCATTTCAGGTGGGAAATAATCATTGCTAGTACCTTCACCTCGGATCGCAGCGATAGGAAGTATAAGGTCACCGACTACTGTTTTGTCTAATCGAAGTCCGCCACATTTTCCCAAGAATACACATGCTTTGGGACTTATCGCAGAGAGCAAATCCATGATAGTTGCGGCATTGGGACTTCCCATACCAAAATTGATAATAGTGATATTTCCTGCAGTCGCGCTGTCCATCGGTCGATCACCTCCCTCCATTGGCACATTATGCCATTGAGCAAATAATTCTACATAATTATTAAAATTTACAAGAATGATATATTCCCCGAATCGCTCTATTGGCACTCCTGTATAGCGGGGAAGCCAATTGTCAACAATTTCCTTTTTAGATTTCATGTTTTATGTATAATATTTTCCAAGATATTAAGGCTACCTCTAATATCCTATTTTCTGATCCACGAATTCTAAAACTTTAAAAAATAGCTCCAAAAATCAATCCGAATAATATATTAAATAAATTTATAATATATTCTTATTTTTAACTCCTAAATTTGTCAATGCAGGATATGTTAAAAGTAGATCATATAGGTATAGCAGTAAAAAACCTCGCCGTGGCCAGGGAAGTATACAGCACATTACTTCAACAAGAGCCTTATAAAAAGGAGTTTGTAGAAAAAGATCAAGTGACTACCTTGTTTTTTCAGGCAGGAGATACAAAAATCGAATTGTTGGAAGCAACAGCACCGGAAAGTCCGATCCGAAAGTTTATCGAAAAAAGAGGCGAAGGTATTCATCACATTGCATTAGAAGTACATGATATTCATGCTGCTATTCAAGACTATAAACAAAAAGGTTTTTCTTTTATAGATGAAATCCCTCGCAAAGGCGCAGATCACAAATTGATCGTATTTATGAATCCTAAAGAAGCACATGGGGTACTGATAGAACTTTGCCAATCGATACATTAAGAGATTGAGGAAAACATGCATGAAATTATTTTGATCTGTGGTGGCATCCTGGCAGGCATCATCAATACATTAGCTGGAAATGGTTCGGTGGTGACTCTAACGCTTTGTACCGAACTTATAGGTCTATCACCCTCTATTGCCAATGGCACAAATCGGCTCGGCATTTTGACACAAAGTATAAGTGGTACCTGGAGTCTTTATAAGCATAAAAAATTATTGTTGGAAGGAACCTCTTGGTCCATCGGAATTGTAACCCTCGGTGCTCTGCTCGGTATTTGGATAGCTATACAAATACAAGATGATGATTTTAAGGTCATGTATCCTTGGTTTTTAGTGTTTATATTTTTTGTACTGATCTTGAAACCTGAGCGATGGCTGAAGCCTCAAGACAAGTCCAATTATAGACCACCTTGGTATATTTGGCCGATCTACTTTGGTATCGGCATATATGGAGGGCTGATCCAATTGGGAGTAGGCGTATTTTATCTGGCAACCTCTGTCATGATCGCCAGATTACCGTGGTTAAATGCTAATGCTGGCAAAATAGTCGTCACAGGATTATTTACCGTCATAGCCGTCATTGTATTTCATGCAAATGGTTTATTTCATCTGCATACAGCTATTTTTTTAGCTATAGGGCAAACGCTGGGAGCTTGGTTGGGTGTGAAATATTTAAGTCACCATGTCAAAGCTCAACAGGTAAGTTATTATCTTTTGCTTCTCATTACAGGTCTATCTATAATAAAACAATTTTTATTTTCATAAGGCATCAATTACTACAACTGGACAAGTTAAATTTGTGCCGTGAAAAACAGGTTAAATTATTATTATTTTATTACAGCGGTTTTCTTATTTGGTCAGTGTGCGGTGCCTAAGCAATTTGACCCTGAAAATAAAATAAAGCGATTACTGGCGGAGGATCCATTTATTCAAAACATGCTGGATAGCTTTGAGACCTATGAGTCACAGATCATCTATACTCAAATCAATAGAGATAAAAATAACCAACCTGCATTTAAATCTTACTCCTGGAATTCTAAATCTGATTATTATTTTTATCCGGCCAGTATGGTCAAGATGCCAGCCGCTATACTTGCTGCAGAAAAAATCAATATTTTACGTAAGGAGCATCCCTACTTGACCTTATTCAGTCCTTTACGTATAGATAGTACCAGGCCCCCACAGACTCCAGTAGTCGATGATACCACTTCAAGAAACAAGCTTGCGAACATTGCTCAATACATCAAAAAAATATTTGTAGTGAGCGATAATGATGCCTTCAATAGGCTTTATGAATTCATGGGGCAACAAGAACTTAATAGTAGATTAAAAGAACTTGGATATAATCATACCCATATCATCCATCGATTGGATGCGCCGACTTTTGATTTTGAATCAAATAAATACACGAACGCCATCACTTTTGCAGAAGAAGACCTGATGATTTACAAACAAGAGGAACGATTCAATGGTCAAGATGTTCGTATTCGTAATTTATTCGGGTTACAAAAAGGCAAAGGCTATATCGCTGGGGATAGTTTAATACATAAACCATTTGATTTTAGTACAAAAAATTATTTTTCTCTTCAAGACCTGT
>JAYSTG010000155.1:0-4976 GCA_043719965.1 Saprospiraceae bacterium
GCCGCGATGCCTATCACCGCTCCGATCTGGTCTAATGTGAGTATCATCGGCGCAAAAGCTACAGTCGCGACTTCTATAAGTCCATTATTTCAAAATGGAATGCATTTACGAAGAAATGCTAAGATCAAAATTTACAATACAGTGATAACCGCATATCCTAACGGTGTCTTTATCGATGGCGCTAATACACAAGCTAATACAGCTGCTGGTGAATTGGTTTTAAGTAATGTGATAGTAGCAGGAGTAGACACCTGGGGTGACAATGGATTTGGGAATGGTACCAGTATATTACCCAGAGGCTTTGCGATCAGAGATGTGAACACTGCCTCGCCAGTTGTAGATATAAAAATTGGTGATAAAAAACCTTCTGAGTGGTTTGTATCTACCACCGGAAATAAGATATTATTATTGAATACCAAAACTGGAATGAATGCAGATGTGTTTAGCTCAAAACCTACATTCGTATTGACAGTAGGTCAAACTGATGGATTAGAAAAAGGCGGAAGCACTACTGGCCTTCCTGCATTTTTTGAATCTACAGATTATATCGGCGCTTTTAAATCTACAAACTGGACGGAGGGATGGTCAGAGTTTAATCCAGGTGCAAAAATATACGATAAATAATATTCAAGATAAATACAGTTTGTTTAAAACAAGGTCTCATTCCATTAAGATGGGATGGGGCCTTTTTCAGTTAATCCACATTACCTACCTTGACGACATCCAAATCTAATCGTAGCCCGTTCAATGCTTTTAAGTCTGAATACGAAATAGGTACATTGAGGTTTCGAATAAAATTATTAGGGCTTTTCCAAATGAAATAAACCGATGGGACATTAGGCAATTTTTCATACAATCCTAGTATTAATTTTCTGAGTTCCAATAAATCTATTACATTAATCTGATTATCCCCATCAGCATCGGCAGCCAAGATTTGTTTGAAATCGGCGAAGGGCTGAATCCCTAAAATATGTTTTTGGATGGATAGTAAATCGAGGACATCCACTTCGCTATTATAAGCTTGGTTGTAATCGATCGTGAGGGTTGCCGGGGCAGATACTTTTCCGGAGTCTAGAAGAGTAACTTTAAAATTACCTAAGATATCGGTATTGAATACATAGTCTTTATTATTCCAATTAAGTTTCATATTGACCAGACCAAGATTAGTGGTTCGATAACTAAGCTTGCCAGTGAGCTTTATGGTATCGACTCTGATCGTGACAGGTTTAGTAGTGTCTTGAGGAGGAGTAGGTTTGATCGTATCCTTTGGTGGTATTGGAGGCTTGATAGTATCTGCTGGTGGGGGCGTAGGTATTGGATTGGGATTTGGTTTAACAGTATCTGCTGGTGGGACCGGAGGCGGGGCAGGTGGTGTCGGGATACTTCTAATAGCTTGGGCTATCGCGGTGTCTAATTTGACAATGGTTTCATTTTTATTGCCTCCTCTAGGGTCGAAGTTCACAGCCCCATTGGGTTGGATCACGACAAAGGTGGGAGTGCCGAAAAATGGTCCATAAAAATTATCAGAATACAAAGCTGCTGCAGCTACACTGCCTCCGTCCTTACTGACCCCAGGAAAAGGAAGATCATATTGAAGCTTATATCCTATGACAGCTGCATCCGAATCCCAATCTTTATTGCTCAACTCCATAAATTCCACTTTGCCAGTACCACTTCCATATTTTTTATACAATTGACTCACCTGGGGAGCGATGTCATTGCAAGGAGGACAGTCAACAAAGAATATCTTCATCAACACTACTTTACCTTGATTTAGATAATCTTTGTATAATTCGACGGTTTTGCGATCTGTAGTAGTCACCTTAAAATCTCTAGCCTTCTTTTGAGCTATCCCAGAAAAGAAGGCAGTAAAGAGTATCAAAATGATAAATATCGATCTCATGAATTATTACACTTTTATCGGGTTAATGATTAAAGTTAACAGAATTCGTGCCAAATGTCAATTCTGCACATATGAAATAGGTTGAAAGCGACCAAAGTATGGTCAACAAAATATTGAATCTTAACTCGGTGAGATCGCTACCCGGACCGTTTTTATGATTTCATTATTGATCGAAAGTCTGATAAAATAAGTGCCTCGTTCTAATTGATCAGCAGAAAATTGAATGCTTTGTTTGCCAGAAGGGAGTGTTTCATTTATCAGGTTTTTGACTTGAGCGCCTAAAATATTTAATAATGCAACATGTACTTTGGAGCTTTGTGGCAATTTAAACTCCAATACAGCATTGGTAACTACTGGATTCGGAAACAATTTCAAGGATTGATAAGTTACCTCAAATGGAGTTTCTTTACCTATAGTAGTAGAAAGAGCTTGTTGGGCGCTTCCAAAGTATCCGAGAGAAAGAAACAATATTGTAAAGATGTACTTCATGGGCTGATTATCTTGGATCAAAAATAGTGCTATATATTCGAGGGATATATCAAGGATATCTTAATAGTGGTTAATTTTGAGTTAAAATCAAATCAGCAGATACTAAGCCATACCAGTTGGATTTATAGGATGGTATATTAATGGGATAAGCATGAATACTAAAGGTGTCATTGTAGAGGACTGGGGCGAAGTGGATTACAAGTCAGCATGGGATAGACAGTCTGTTCTGCAACAAACCATTATTCAAAAAAAACTCAGGAAAGATCATTCTATCTGGTCAGGTCCTTATTATTTAGTGTTTTGTGAACACAAAAAAGTGTTTACCCTGGGTCGATCCGGCAAAGAATCCAATTTGTTGATCAATGAATCACTGCTACAATCCAATGATATAGATTTTTACAAAATCAATAGGGGAGGGGATATTACATATCATGGTCCTGGTCAAATCGTCGTCTATCCATTATTAGATATGGACTCTTTTTTTACAGATGTTCATAAATATGTCCGAAAACTAGAAGCCATTATTATTGCTGTGTTACAAGAATATAGGATTGATGCATATAGAAATCCCGCCTATACCGGAGTATGGCTTACTTCACGACAAGACGGACAACCCAAAAAAATATGCGCAATCGGAGTGCATATGAGTCGATGGGTCACTTTACACGGATTGGCATTTAATGTTAATACCGATCTGAGTCCATATGATTTTATTATACCCTGTGGTATACGTGATCCCGATAAAGGAGTTACCTCACTACACCTGGAGACTACACAATCTATCGATATGGATCATATGAGATCCCGAATTAAACATTATTTTGCCATTGAATTTGAATGTGAATACATACTTCCCAAATGATAAAAACTAAAAAAGTAGAAGACTCCAGATCAATCATGACTGAGATGATCATGCCCAATGATACCAATCCATTAGGTAATCTCATGGGAGGGAATCTGATGCGATGGATGGATATTGCTGCTGCTATCTGCGCCAATCGTCATGCGGAAGCATTTTGCGTCACAGTGTCTGTAGATCACATGTCGTTTTATTTGCCTATACGGCTTGGGCAGGTCATCACTTTAGAAGCAAGGGTGACCAGGGCATTCAATACATCTATGGAAGTGTATGTGCAAGCATTCGTCAGTGACTCCAGGAGTAAAGATTCTAAATTGGCCAACCATGCTTTTTTCTCATTCGTAGCCTTAAACGAACTCACTCAAAAACCGATGGAAGTACCCCAGATAGAGTCTATCAATGAAGAGGAACAACAACTCTTTGACAGTGCTATGGCGAGACGGGAAATGCGGCTTTTATTAAGTGGTCGATTGGATGGAAAGAATGCTAGTGTCCTGAGAGATATTTTAGAGGGAAATAAATTTTTCTTTTAGTACTCATTTTGGATTTGCAGCCAGGTAACCTGTATATCCACCCAGGAGGTTGTATACGGATTGGAACCCCATCACTTTCATTTTATCCATGCATCGCTGACTTCGACCTCCTTGCTGACAATAGATGAAATACTTTTTGCTTTTGTCCAACATACTGAGCTGTTTATCGATATCATCATCCAGAAAATTAATCATGACAGCTCCTTTGATAAAACCATCATTAAATTCAGGGGGAGTTCGAAGATCTATTAACCTAGCAGTCTCTTTAGATTCTTTACCAAAAGCTTCCATGAATTCATTCAATTCGAGGTCTTTGGAACCAGCATCCTGCATTGACTTTTCGATAGATGGGTCAGTACTCGTGGAGTTAGAAAGGCTAGTTTTTTCACTAGCCTGTTTACAAGCGAATAGGGTTAATAGGAATAGTATAAAAATATTTTTCATGCTCAAATTTAAATCGTGTTTTTAGCAATTCGGATATGCGCAAGGTGATGTCGACTGTGCCAGGCATACAAAGCAATCGTCTCATCCAGGTCGACTTTTCGATTTTTTTGAGGATGGATATAACCTTGCTTAAAATCTGCCTCCGTCATGTGTCGTAAAAGATATACCCATCGCACATGGAGGGACTCTAATAAAGAAAGGGAAACACCAGCATCCAAGGTAGTATTGTCTGCCATCACACTCCATTTATCTTCTAAGTAGGGTTTGACTACAGGATTGGACTCAGTCAAGGCTAGTTTGAATCGAATAAAACTATTCATATGGCTATCTGCAAGATGGTGGACCAATTGAGTAATGTTCCAACCATCTGGTCTATAGGTTCTGAGGTAATCAGTCTTAGAAAGATACTTTAACTCTCGATGCAGCAATTCAGGTAATTCTTTGATTTCGAGTATCCATGCGTTGATTTGTTGGGGGGTAATTACTTCAGGCTTTTCAAACTTACCCATAGGGTACTTTAATTTTTCAAGATCTATGGTGGTCATTAATATTTTTAAATTATTTCTACAAATATATAATTTATTTATATATGATTTTGTGTATAAACTTCGAAATTTCTATTATTTTGTACAATTCAAATTGAAAACTATCTAACTAAGATGAAATTAACATATTACGGCCACTCTAGTTTTAGTGTGGCATTGGGGCAATCTAACTTGCTTTTTGACCCTTTTATTGTTGGAAATGA
>JAYSTG010000156.1:0-1950 GCA_043719965.1 Saprospiraceae bacterium
ACAATAACTATTATGATCCGTATACTGTCCCTTTCCAACAAATCGGAGAACTCTGGCAATACAAAGCCCATATTGGATTTAATGATATGAAGACCAGTATGGAACGGTTAGTTGACGATCGTGTCTCGGACATTCACAAAAAAGTAAATCAGATCTATAGGAAAGTAGTCAATTCATAACGATCATTTCACCGAACAAAATCAGTAATTTACTGCCCCAAAGATGCGAGCGCTTATTTTATTTTTTCTACTTTTTTGCCAAGTGTCCTTTATACATGCGCAGGTAAAGAGAGCCCCTCGTACACCTAGAAAAACCAATATTCAGGTCGTAGGAAAATGTACACGCAAAGGAGATTCTACAGAGTTATTAAAATTTTACAAAGCGCTCAACGGTGAACAATGGATACAAAAATGGGATCTCAAGAGACCCATAGATACTTGGCATGGTATAGGGTTAAACAAAAATGGATGTGTATCCGAAATCATGATCTCGGACAACAATTTAAATGGATTTTTACCTTCAATGAATTTACAAGCTTTGTCCCAACTTATGGTAGATGACAAAGCGATTTCAAGTACTATGCCTCTGCTCAATAGCATGCCTCATCTTCGTTCATTGATCATAAAGTCTCCTGAATTAACTGGGATCTTACCCAATTTTGATAAATATCCTGAATTGGAATATGTGGATATTTCCTCTCTACTTTTGACAGGGCCAATTCCAAATTTTGACAAATTACCTCAATTGGAAGAGTTATACCTTGAAGGCAATTTCTCACACTCTATACCTAATTTTAATAAACTTCCAAAGCTACAACAACTCGAAATCAGCGGATCTTCACTAAGTGGTAATCTGCCAACCTTTGATCGTTTGCATGGATTAATCAATCTTAAAGTGTCCAATTCAAAGATTGAGGGAAAAATCCCTGCATTGAGTGCCAATCCTTTATTAATAAACATTGACTTATCTAAAAACAAACTTTCTGGTACACTTCCAGTTTTGAGTAAACAATCTAAATTGGAAATTTTGAAACTAAATGATAATCAGCTTACAGGACCAATACCGGAATGGACAAATTTAGCGCTTTTGACCGAACTACATCTTCAAAACAATAAGCTAAGTGGGGGCCTTCCTGATTTTAATTTACCTCATGTGAACATCCTTCAGCTGAACAATAATCAATTCACAGGGACTATCCCAAATTTTACATCTATTAAAGAAGTAAGAGTATTGGACCTTACTCTAAATTCAATTTCGGGCCATATTCCTGATTTCAGTTTTTTATCTATGATCGAACAAATCAATGTACAGCACAATAATCTCACTGGTGAAATCCCAGATTTCACTAAAATCTCTAAGCTACTAGTATTAAAATTAAATGATAATAAGCTAACTGGCAAAATACCAGATTTCAAGAACTTGCCTGAGTTGATGACATTACATCTTGGGAATAATTCCTTTAAAGGCCGAGCTCCTAAATTTAAAAAACTACCAAATCTGAGGGATTTTAAAAATTGAATATCCTAGAAGATTAGGGTTGCAATAAAATTTTAAGACAACCTTCCAATTTTTTATCGAAGATTTCATAAGCCCGAACTCCATCTTCCAATGCCATACGGTGGGTAAATAAAGATGCCAAGGTAGATCTATGTTTTGCAATTAATGGCAACACCGTAGGCATGATAGATCTTGCAGGGCATCGACCACTTTTATAGGTTATATTTTTATTGTAAATATCTGCCGGCTTGAATACAAATGAATCTGTCGTGTGTACCCCAATGGTAGCAATGATGCCACCTGGGCGCACAAGGTCAAAACTGAGTTGTTGTGCAGATCCATTGCCAACTGCTTCAATCACAGCATCTACTCCTCGGCCTTGGGTTAATTCTTTTATATGTTGGATAAGAACCTTATTCCCTAACATTGGTATTCCGCCAAAGGTTTCTACAA
>JAYSTG010000157.1:0-14370 GCA_043719965.1 Saprospiraceae bacterium
AATACTAGTAGTTTCAGATGGAAAAGAATTTAAATAAGTCTGAAACCAGGTCGACGCATCCTCTTGGTAATCTATATCACACCGTTGAATAGGCAAAGCAGGTTGAGCACCCAATTGGATTAATTTATTATGTACATCTTCTCCGGCTTTACAATACAGAGGATAAGAAGTATCCCCTAAAGCCAATACCGCAAATTCAAGATTGGGAAGTTTACTTTCAGATGCCATCAAGTGATCGAAATATTTTTTTGTAGAGGGCGGTGGATCGCCGTCTCCATGTGTGCTTAATATGATAATCAGATTTTTTTCTTGAGTAAGATCTTCATGATTATAGGTATCCAATCCTATTACTTTGACTTTTGCTCCATGCTTTTTGCTGATTGCAGAAAACTCAATAGCCAGTTTTTTAGAATTACCGGTATCTGTGCCGTAAAGGATGGTAAACTTTTTAAGACTTGAAGTTGGAAGCACAGGGTACTTGGTTGCCGAAGTCGTTATCAATCCTGCAATGTATCCATTGACCCAAATCAATTCTTCTTTGGTCGACTTATCGATAAAATCAGTGAGGGTCTTTAATTTGGCTTCAGACAACATGGATGGTTTGGATTTTGGTTTTACTATTGAGCGGCTCAAAAGTGGCAATAGCTTGATTAGATCTTAAAAAATCTTTTTGAATCTCATGAATCATTTCTCCGATGATGACAAGAGATGGGGATCTATAATCGTGCTCTACAGTATCATTCATAAATGAATTTAAAGTGAAAATACTCGTTCGTTGTGATCGAGTAGTAGCTTCTTCGATGATCGCAAGCGGACTATCTTCAGGGGCCCCATGGATGATCATTCCTTTAACCAATTTTTTCAAAGCACTTACTGACATATAAAATACCAGAGTATCCTTTGTACAGGCCCATTGCAAATAATCACTGTCATGGATGTCATGCATAGTAGACATGGAATGTATCTGGACACCGGGAGCAATGCCTCTGCCAGTCAAAGCAATACCCAGGCTTGCAGCTGCTCCTGAAGCTGCGGTAATACCTGGAATGATTTCATAAGTTATGTTATGAGCAGTAATTGCTTGAATCTCATCGATGACATTACTATAAATAGCTACATCACCTCCTTTTAGTCGAAGGGTTTTTTTGCCACACATTGCTTTTGATATCAAAAGTTCGTTGATATCCTTTTGAAATGTTGATTCTTGTTGATATGCTTGCTTACCTACAAAGATCACTTCTGCTTCTGGTCGAGCGTACCGGGAAATAATTATTGGGTTTACGAGCCGATCTACTAAGATGCATGAACTGGTTTTCAGACATTCGACTAACTTAATGGTGATCAAATCAGGGTCCCCAGGACCTGCACCGGCAAATATGATATGTGGTTGAGTCTTCATAGAATTAGGCCAACGTGGTGATAGGGGTTTGAAATAAAACTGCTGCTACAGTCTTATGGCTAGTTTCATCGATTAGAATTGCACTACCAGTAGTTTTCGATTGGTCATAAGTGTCATACGCTATAGCGGATGCAGATTGAATCTGTACTAGAGCCACTTGGTTCAATTCAAGTTTTTGTATATTGGTCTCATGATCTAATGTATTGACATTGATACGATAAGAAATGGATTTTACAGCCGTCTTGATGAGTCGGCTATGTTGTTGCAATAAATATTTATTGCCAATAATCATTGGTTTCTCATCCATCCAACAAATGATAGCTTCATGCATTTTTGCCAGATAAGGTTGATTCTGCTCAGGGACTATCCAGTCGCCACGGCTGATATCGATATCCTCTGATAAATGTAACACTGCAGGCATACCGGCTGTCACTTGTTTTATTTCTTTGCCATGATGTTCAATTTTGGAAATAATAGAGGTATGACCTATGGGCAAAACAGTCACAGCATCACCTACTTCAAATCCTGCTCCAGCGACTTGTCCTGCATAACCTCGATAATCATGAAGCTCATCAGATTGGGGTCGAATTACATATTGCACCTGAAATCTTGCGGCAGTCGCATCGTCGGCTTTATGTAAATCAATAGTCTCTAATAACGTTAATAAAGCTGGTCCGTCATACCAAGGCATTTGTTCAGAACTATGTACTACATTATCCCCACTCAATGCGGAGATCGGTATATACGTAACATCTTTTAGATTTAATTTCTCAGCGATAAGTTGAAAATCCTCTACTATTTTATTAAAACGATTTTGATCAAAATCTACAAGATCCATTTTGTTAACTGTAACAATGACAAGCGGGATTTTTAAGAGCGAAGCAATGATAGAGTGTCTTTTCGTCTGTTCGATCACCCCCTGCCTCGCATCGATGAGTAATATCATCAATTCTGAATTGGAAGCCCCTGTCACCATATTGCGGGTATACTGGATATGACCTGGGGCATCTGCTATAATAAATTTACGAAGCGGGCTAGAAAAATAACGATAAGCGACATCTATAGTGATGCCCTGTTCACGCTCAGCTCTCAATCCATCTGTCAATAGAGCTAAGTCGATCTTGGTGGTTTTTTTTGCTTTAGATACTTTCTCGAGTTGTTCGATCTGATCTATCCATATGTTTTTACTATCATACAGTAATCTACCGATCAATGTACTTTTGCCGTCATCTACGCTGCCTGCTGTTATAAATCTTAATAACTCCATAGGTTGATTCTTACTATTTTAAAAGTATCCATTGATTTTCCTATCTTCCATAGCCGCCTCAGTCTGTCTGTCATCTATACGGGTTTCTCCTCGTTCGCTGATTTTGCTCGATAAGATTTCAGATATGACACTATCAAGTGTATTTGCAGATGATTCGACAGCAGCGGTACAGGTCATATCACCGACAGTGCGATACCGCACTCGTTTAGTTTCTCGCACATCGTGCTCATCCAAAGTAATAAAAGGTGATACGGCAATCAATTGCCCTTCATACGTGATGACTTCACGATCATGAGAGAAGTAAATAGAAGGAAGGGGTATATTTTCTTGCCGGATATAATTCCATACATCGATTTCTGTCCAATTACTGATAGGGAATACCCTTACATTTTCACCCTTAGTAATTCTGCCGTTAAAAATATTCCATAGTTCAGGACGCTGTAGTTTTGGATTCCATTGCCCGAATTCGTCTCGTACAGAAAATATTCTTTCTTTAGCTCTGGCTTTTTCCTCATCCCTTCTGGCGCCACCAATACACGCGTCGAATTTAAATTCTTCAATAGTATCCAGCAAAGTATGAGTCTGCAACCAATTACGGCTTGCAAATTTCCCTATAGGTTCTGTTAGCTTTTTTACTCTGATCGTATCTTCCACTTTTCTAACGATAAGCTTAGATTTTGTCTTTGCTGCCAAATCGTCCCGATATTCAAGTGCTTCTTGAAAATTATGACCCGTATCGATGTGAACCAAAGGGAAAGGGATAGGTGCCGGACTAAATGCTTTGATAGCAAGATATACTAAAGTAATCGAATCCTTGCCGCCACTGAATAACAATGCTGGTCGCTCAAACTGTGCGGCAGTTTCCCTCAAGATGTAGATACTCTCTGCTTCTAATTCTTTAAGATGATGTATATGAAGATTACTCATAAAAATTAATTGGTTAAAAGGGTGTTTGGTAGACTCTGGCTATGCAATCCACACTCTTTGTTTTCCTTGTTTTCCCACCACCATCGTCCTGCCCTAAAATCTTCACCAGGCTGAATAGCTCGCGTACATGGTGCGCATCCAATAGACACAAAGCCCTTATCATGTAAGGGATTATAAGGAATCTCGTACTTTTTGATAAATGATTTCAACTCTTCGTTGCCCCATTGTAAAAGCGGATGAACTTTTATGACCTGATGTACCTCATCCCACTCAACCATAGGCATATGGCCCCGATCCGGAGAGTGTGCGGCCCGTATACCGGTGATCCATATTTTTTTTCCTGCCAAAGCCCTCGAGAGTGGTTCTACTTTACGAATATGGCAGCATTGTTTTCGGAGCGCTACGCTTTCGTAAAAGCCATTCGGTCCACTTTTTTCGATAAAAGACTCCAAAGCCACAGTATTTGGAGCGTAGGTTTTTACAGTTCTATGATATTTCTCTATAGTTTGAGACCAAGTAGAATAAGTCTCTGCGAATAATCGGCCTGTATCTAAAGTAAAGATCTCAATGCTTGTATTGCTTTCCGCTATCAAATGTAATAGAACTTGATCCTCTTCGCTGAAGCTAGTCGATAAAGTGATCTGTCCAGGATACATTTTATCCAAGTCCTCCAATACCTTAGGCAATGCTGTTTCATTTTCCAGTAGGTTATTGATTTTTTCGATTTCGTTGAGAGGATAGGTCATTTTTAGAATTATTAAATAAAATTACCCGAGGGTTGTTTGAATCACACCGACTTGAAATTTTTGGAATGGATAAAGGTCAAAAAGTAAGACGGTTGTCGAACTAGTAGTTACAACAACAGCAACAATAATACGCACAAAACGTATTTTGTGAGTTACCTGAATAGGATAGTTTTACCTTCATTAGAACTTTAACTAGGACAAAGATAATACCAAATATCAATTACGAAAGCCAAATTCATTACGTATTGTGGTTTTCAAAAAGTTAAGAACCTATTAATAAAGCTATTGGCTGAAAGTGATTGATCTGCATTTTAGTGACGATTTTTATTTAAAACTACCTGATTTCGTTCTTGTTTTCCTAATAAACCTATTAGCTTTACCTGCTCTTCAAAACCTGATCAGATATGCCTAAATCCAGTATTCAGTCTTTTGTCATCTTTCTATTAATTTTAATACTAAGCTGCAAAAAGGAAAAAAGCCGCCTTCAGAATGTTGAAGTCATTGGGTCTGTGTTCAGGTCTTATACAAAAGGAATCATTTCTGGACAATCGGCTTTAAAATATGTATTTATAGAAGATGTAGTCACTGAAGGAGAAGTGGGTAATCCTGCAAAGGTAGGCGTAATTAGCCTAAAACCGACCGTGGAAGGGGAAGCATTCTGGGAATCGAAAAACACCTTGACTTTCAAACCTAATACTAAATTCAAACCTGGTACTACCTATCTCGTCTCTGTGCACATTCAAGATATAAAACCCGATATAACCCAAAGACTAAAGACCTTAGAATATTCAATACAGACAAGGGCTTTGTCTTTTACTGTATCTAAGCCAAGTTTTGAACTTACATCTGATAGTCATTATAACCTATCGGGTGAATTGAGTACTTCTGATGAAATAGAGGCTAGCCAAATAGAAAAATTACTAATGGTGTTTCAAGATAAAACTCCCCTAACCATCAGATGGGATCATCACCAGGGTACCAATTCCAGTAATTATATTGTCGAAAAAATCATTCGCAAAAAGGATTCAAAAGTCAAAATGCAATGGAATGGCCAAACCATTAATTTAAAAGACCAGGGGTCTTACAGTCTGAATATTCCCGACCCGGATAAGTATGTATTGATCAATGTAGTTCATGAGGCACAACCCCAGTCCAGAATAGTTTCAACGTTTAGCGACAATCTTAAACTTACCCAAAATCTCGAAGGTTTAATTACTATCTTCAATAAAACAATCCAATTGAGACATGTAATTGATGCCAATAAAATTTATTCCTATGTGACCGGTGATCTGGATGGAGATATTCAAATGAACTATAACCAGGGGATATTGTCGGTGTTGAATAAAAAATTATCAGAAACCACAACATGGGAAATAAATATTCCAGGCTCCAAACCTGCTGTTCGGTTTGTCGGTAAAGGCAATATCATCCCCCAATCGGATGAAGTAATATTACCCTTTGAAGCCATTGGACTTAAAGCCATCGATATCGAAGTATTTAAAATATTTGATAATAACATACTCCAGTATTTACAAATAAATAATTTGGATGAAAGCAACGAATTGTATAGGGTAGGTCGTATCGTCAGTCAATCGAAGGTAGACCTGTCTTCATTGAGCCCGGATGCAAACCATTCCAAGTGGGCACATTTTGCTTTAAATTTGAATTCATTAGTAAAAACAGATCCAAATGCTATTTATCAGATAAGCATTGGATTCAAACCTTCATATACTTATCTCACCTGCATAGAACCTGAAAAGACAGAAGCCCTGGATCAGACCAAGGTCGACGAGGTGACTAGTTTCTTTGAAGACAACTATTATGGCCCCGATGGTTATTACGAAGATTATGAATGGAATGATAGAGAGGATCCCTGTAAATCCGCTTTTTACAATAGTAGTCGTTTTATTTCTCGAAATATTTTGGTTTCTAATTTTGGTATAATTGCTAAGATGGCTGACAAACAGCTCTTTGTTGCCCTCACAGATCTTAGAACTACTGACCCTATTGTCGGAGCCGCCATAGATGTTTACGATTTGCAGTCGCAGAAGATAGTACAACTGACTACGGATGCACAAGGAATAGCTCATCAATCGATACAAGGAATGCCTTATGCCATCATAGTGAATAGCCAAGGACAAAAAGGATATCTAAGGCTGTCAGAAGGACTCAACCTATCCTTATCCGCTTTCGATGTGGATGGGGAGTCTGTGCATAAAGGACTCAAAGGGTATATCTATGGTGAGCGAGGAGTGTGGAGACCCGGAGATAGTATATTCTTAAGTTTTATTTTAAATGATAGGGAATTAAGATTGCCTGTTAGTCATCCGGTCAGTTTAAATATTTATGATGCCCAAAATAGATTAGTTCTACAAAAAATAAATAGCCAACCGGTAGGGAGCATTTACTCTTTCCCATTTAAAACTGCTGGCGATGCCATCACGGGCAATTGGAGAGCTGTAGTCAAAGCAGGTGGAGCAGAATTTAGCAAGCCTTTAAAGATTGAAGCCATAAAACCCAATCGATTAAAAATAAAATGGGATGCCCCTGAAGAAATATCACCTAATCCTTCTCCCATCCATCTAAGTGCAAATTGGCTTACTGGACTGAAGGCAGATGGATTGAACGCCAAAGTGACAGGCAAGTGGTCCATAGCGACCTCGGTTTGGCCAGTCTTTAAAGACTATTCTTTCCAAGATCCTGCTCGTACTACTATAGACCAACCCAACTTTACATTATATGAGGGCCCTTTAAATGCTGATGGTGAAACCGATGTACCTATTATTCTGTCAAAAGATTTTAAACCTGCTGGCAAGATGAATCTGAGTGTGAATATCGAGGTGTCGGAACAAGGGGGAGATTTTAGCATTCAATCCAATACATCATCTTATCATCCTTATAAATATTATACTGGAATAAAACTTCCTTCAGATCCCTGGGGATATCATACTTTGAATATCAATAGCGCCTCTAACATTCAATTAGCCTCTATTGATGCAAAAGGCAAAGCCCAGGGCAATCGAAAGCTCTCCGTAGGCCTTTATGAACTAGAGTGGCGATGGTGGTGGGAACAACGTGATAATGCATTTGCAGATTATAATACGACTAATCACACCAAAGCTATTCAAAAAACAAATATAACTACCAATGCCAATGGACTAGCTGAGTGGAAAGTAAATATTGACCACTGGGGGAGATATTTGGTGCGAGTATGCGATTTAGAATCGGGGCACTGTAGCGGTGATTTTGCTTATGCAGGGTGGCCTGAGGATGGATCGAATAATAACTTCGATATGGCAACCTTACTAAGATTGCAAACCGGCAAGGATAAATATTCAACCACTGAGACCGTCGAATTGAGTATTCCTGCTCCTGTATTATCTAAAATGCTAGTCACACTAGAAAATGGAAGTAAGGTGTTAGAATCGCACTGGGTGACTGTAGATAAAAGTCCTTACATCTTCCGTTTTCAAGCTTCACCGCTTATGGCTCCTGCGATTTATGCACATGTAGAGTTGATCCAACCACACGGATATGCAGGCAATGATTTCCCTATGAGAATGTATGGGATATTACCCATAACAATTGAAAATACAGCTGCTAAACTAAATCCAAAAATTACAAGCGCTAACGTGTTTCGGCCCGACCGACCAGAAATTATCGAAGTCTCAGAATCCGATGGCAAGCCGATGTCCTACACTTTAGATATTGTAGATGAAGGATTATTGGACCTCACCAACTTTAAAACGCCTAATGCATATCAGCAATTTTATGCCAAAGAAGCACTTGGAGTAAAGACCTGGGATGTCTATGATCATGTCCTGGGTGCATTCGGAGGAAAGTTGGAGAGTATATTAAGTATTGGAGGAGATGAAGGTTTAAATGGTAGTAATGCCAAAAATACGGTCACTCGATTCAAATCCCCGGTTATTCACATTGGACCATTCCAATTGAAAAAAGGAGAAAAGAAAAAACACTCAATTAACATTGCTAATTACACAGGGTCGGTAAGAATAATGCTGGTAGGAGCAGGTGAGAGCAGCTATGGAGCAATAGAAAAAGCAATACCAGTAAAAAGTCCTTTGATGATCTTACCCACATTGCCCAGAGTCCTCAGTACTGGAGAAACAGTGACGCTTCCTTTGAATATTTTTGTTACAGAATCTAATATCAATCAAATATCTATCACTGCAAAAGATAAAAACAATCTCATTAAGTGGGAGACTAATAATAAAAATATTCAAGTCAATGGAGTAGGGGAATCGATAGAATATTTCAAATTTCAAACTAGCGATAAACCTGGTAAATCTATAATTACTATTGAAGCTAAAGCTAATGGCGAAACCGCCAAAAATGAAATTGAAATCGAAACTCGAAACCCAAATCCTTATGTTAATGAGGTCAATACTGTATTGATTGAACCTAAAAGTACGAAGTCGATTGACCTTAAAGGCCCGTTTTCAGCTACTAATCTCAAAGGTCAAATCGAAGTAACCACTTTCCAACCCTTCAGAATGTCGAAATACGTAGATGACTTGATTCAATATCCATATGGATGTGCAGAGCAAACGACTTCAGTTGCCTTTCCGCAATTATACCTGGACCAATTCCTCACATTGAATGCAGATCAATTGCAAGCAACTAAACGGAATATAGTACAAACAATCAATTCATTATCTAAGTTTAATCTATCGGATGGATCATTTGCACTATGGCCTGGAAGTGGCCAATACACAGATCCGTGGGTTACTAGCTATGTTGGTCATTATCTCTTGGAAGCTAAGAAAAAAGGATATCTCGTACCAGATCATCTGATTAATAATTGGAAATCTTATCAAAGGCGAGTATCCAACATCTATGATCCGAGCCATAAAGTATTGTATAGAACTAATCATGGCATCGATCAAGCCTATCGATTGTATACCTTAGCACTAGCTGGTGTGCCTGATCTCGGTGCTATGAATCGATTAAAAGAATATCCTGGGTTAGGCTTAAATGCCCGATGGCGCTTGGCCGCTGCTTATGCTGTTGCTGGCCAAAAAGAGACTGCGAAAAGCCTTATGATTAAAGAACCAGAAATTTCTGAATATGCCGAATCAGGATATTCCTATGGAAGCCCCTTGCGAGACCAAGCTATGATCCTGGAGACATATCTTGAAATTGGTGAGCGCACGAAGGCTGCTGAATATGCAATAGAAATTACTAAACAGCTCAATGCAGGACGACAATGGAATACTCAGGCCTTGGCTTACTCCTTACAAGTATTAGGTAAGTTTCATGGATCTATAGATCAGAGTCCTACCTGGAATTTTAAGTATCAATTGAATAAGAGCAGTAAACAAAATATCACCGTAAGTTCTCCATCCTTTCTCATTGATCCTAAAATGGACGATGTCTATAATACCACGATCTCCATTGAAAATACTTCATCCAACCCTATCTATGTCCTTACAGCTGTCAAAGGTCAACCCATCACTGATGTAAAGGGGGACGAATTTAATAACCTCAAATTATCGATTAATTATAAAAACACTGCAAGTCAAATTATAGACCCATCTAAATTAGTAAAAGGAGATCAACTGGTTATTGAAATCACAGTACAACATCCAGGCAACGCCACCCAGGCATACCAAAATCTTGCCTTGACCCATATCTTACCTGCTGGATGGGAAATCATCAATGAGAGAATGTTAGGAGGACAGAGCGCTCAACAGAGCTTTCAATATCAGGATATCCGTGACGATAGGGTACTCACATTTTTTAATTTGAATCATGGTGCAAAGAAAACATTTACCACCTTGGCCAGAGCCAGTTATTCCGGATCTTACCATCTCCCTGCTATTATTTGTGAGGAAATGTATGATCCTAAAGTAAATGCTCGGCTGAAAGGAGGTAATGTCACGGTGGAGTGATCATAAGTTTTAATAAAAATCAGTCTAAAAGCTCATTACTCAATATTTCATTAAACCAAACTCACACTGTGAATATACCTCCGAGTGACCTACCTAGAATCGTGATTGTCGGTGCAGGCTTTGCTGGACTCATGTTGGCCCGCAAATTGTCCAAAAGCAACTATCAAGTCGTATTGATCGATAAAAACAATTATCATCAGTTTCAGCCTTTATTTTATCAAGTTGCAATGGCTGGATTAGAGCCTAGCACCATCTCATTTCCATTGCGTAGGATATTGAGATCAGATAGTAAGGTATACATACGGATTGCTGAATTGATGAGTGTAGATCTTACTAACAACATGATTCAGTTAGATATTGGTACATTGACTTATGATTATTTAGTGTTAGCAACTGGTGCGAAGACTAATTTTTTCGGAAATAAAAACATTGAGCAAATTGCACTGACTTTAAAATCATTATCAGAGGCTTTATTGGTACGTAATACTATTCTTGATCATTATGAGTCTGCCGTAGTGGAGGCAGATTATGATAAAAAACAAGGATATGTCGATATAGTCATTATCGGAGGTGGTCCATCGGGTGTGGAGTTGGCCGGCTCTTTAGCCGAAATGAAACGATATATACTTCCTAAAGATTATAATGAGCTTAACCCCAAGGAAGTTGATATCTATCTCATAGAGGCTAATAGTCACATTTTGGCGTCGATGTCAAAAAAATCATCTTTGGCAGCTGAACGCTACTTGAAGAAAATGGGCGTTTTAGTGCTAAAAAACAATCGAGTAGCTAATGTAGATGAAGATTTTGTATATCTTCAGGACGGATCGAAAATTATGAGTAAAAATGTAATTTGGACTGCTGGATTGACTGGTGCTATAGTCCCTGGATTCCCTGAAGAGGCCTTGACCAAAAGCCAAAGAATCAGAGTCAATGCTTTTAATCAAATGGAGTCAAATAAAAATGTTTTTATTATCGGTGATTTAGCATTCATGGAGTTACCATTAGAATTCCCACAGGGTCATCCTCAAGTGGCCCAAGTAGCTATGCAACAGGCAAAAAATCTTGCTTCGAATTTAAAGAAAATGAATAAGTCTGATTTCCAATGGCAGCCATTCAAATATCGAGATTTGGGTACCTTAGCCACCATAGGCAGGAATAAAGCAGTGGCTGAGTTTAGCTGGATATCGTTTCATGGTTTTTTTGCATGGTTGATTTGGCTTTTCGTGCATTTGTTTCAATTGTTGGGTGTGCGGAACAAATTGTTTGTTTTCATAAATTGGGTGACTAATTATCTTTCTTATGATCAGGCATTACGGTTTATCATCCGTCCCAAAAAAGATTATAGAAGATCGCTTAAATCAGATACTGTTAACGATCTATCTGCCAAGTAAATGATATTACTCCTCATCGATAATATTCCACTTCAAATCTTGCTCCTGCTGGTGGTCAGCTTTGCAGCCTCATTACTTACCTTTTATTCTGGTTTTGGTTTAGGCACATTATTACTACCGGTATTTGCTTTGAACTTTCCGGTAGAGCAAGCCATATTGATGACAGCCATTGTTCATTTTTCTAATGGTGTTTTCAAACTATGGATGATGAGAAATCATATTGATATCATCTTATTCATGAGATTTGGTGTAGCCGCTACTCTCGGAGCGTTGTTGGGAGCTTTTAGCCTTGCTTTTATCAATAGTGTTTCTATAAATTATCCTCTGTCATTGGGGCCATGGACGGGTTCCATCACTTTAGTCAATGTAATCATAGGCTTATTAATCATTGTATTTGGACTCCTGGAGTTTGTCGAATTTGGTAAAAAACCCTGGGGTATTGGATCCATGACGCTCGGAGGATTGTTATCGGGATTTTTTGGCGGTTTGTCCGGCCACCAAGGCGCCTTGCGTAGCGCATTTATGATCCGCTACCCTTTGAGTAAGGAAGTATTCATAGGTACCGGTGTAGCCATTGCATGTTTAGTAGATGTGACGAGATTAGCAGTATATATTCCGGATATTGTGAGAGGGGATTTATCTCCTTCTTTTTATTTGATAGGGATATCTATTCTTGCTGCAATATCCGGAGCATGGGTAGGTAATAGATATTTGAAAAAACTAAATATTCTATCCATCAAGCGAGTCACGGCCATTTGTATCGTGATTATGGGCATTGCTATCTTACTTGGATTAATATAATATTATGGCTTGGAATTGGCTTTCAAATCGTATCCCAGGGTATCAACTTATCGCAGAACGATTACGACTAGGGTTCATTGAAAAAGATGAACATAAAGATTTATTGAATGCACACCGGGGTTTTAAGTTATTTGAAAACGGCACTTCGAAAAAGATAAAATGTATATTGACGGGTATGACCGCGTTGCAAGAACATGTATTCATTTTTGAATATGCGTACACAGTATCCACAGGAAAATCTTCACATACCTATACACAACATGTATACTCTGTCAATCTGCTACAACCTATAACATCCTTTCGATTAAAGCCACAAAATATATTGCATAATATAGGTAAATGGTTTGGAATGCAGGATATTGACTTTACTTCATATGAAGGGTTTAATAAAAATTACCTATTACAATCCAATCAAGAAACAGAAATACGGCAATTATTCTCAGACCAAGTATTGGGATTTTTAAATTATGAACAAAAATGGTGTATTGAATCCTCTGGGACGCAAATCATTTATTACAAATTTGGAAAAAGAATGAATGAAGAGATGGTAGAACCTTTTATCCAAGTGGCAGGTACTTTACATGCTCTTTTGGTAGGAAAAAAGGCAATAGAAGACCTATCTAAAATCTTCCGATAAATGATCCATGAGTTGGGGGTGGTTTGAAGATAGGACTAAAAAATACCAGGCTTTGGCGAATGATTTGGGTTGGAATTTTTTCCCCAAGAGCTATCAGCATAAAGTATTCGCATTGCGAGCGTTTAGGCTTATTCGAAAGGTGCAATTGGGTAAAAGTAAACATATCCTTGAGAAAGACTCTGTGGGTGTAAATGAATTATTCTTCGATTTAACCCACATTGCAGCTAACCAGATAGAAAAGCTTGACTACTCTGATACATTTCTTACTTATTATAATGCAACGTGGGGTACTACAGGGCACTTTCAAAAATGGGGGCTTATTTTTTATAGACTTACATATTATAATATTATAGAATATGTTGAATTTTAACTTAGGTTAGCCTGTATTCTCAATAACTTTATCGTTGTTAGGGTTTCATTATCTGCAATGTGGGTTAACCTTTTCAGGAAGGAAAGGAGACCATAGAAATTACAGTTCTATTACCAACAGCAGGTTGACTTGAACTTGCCCCATTTCTTATTGCATCCTGAATATTTTTATCATCGACAAGGAGATCACTTGGGTTTTCAAGACATAGATTTTTCAGATTACCCTGATTTTTCAAAAAATTATAGGCTCGTTGGCCACCATGAAGATTTAATTCGTCAATGCTTCACAGATCAGGTCAAAGCTTATTTTACATATGACAAGGGATGGATGATCGAGGGCCAAGGACAACAAATCATGCTTTATAAAGAACATAAGCTCATGGATGATGACTTGCTCAAGCCATTCTTACAGGCCGCCCAAACGATAGTGGATTTATTTAGAAAATTTTTTTTTAGTCTAATTCACCGCACCTGTCTATGCTGTCTGCGAGGGTCTCACTTCAATTTTACTAGGCAACGTACGCGGATTCATCTTCAAAAGATCTACGACCATCTGACCAATATCTTCCGGCTGAATTTTCCAGTTATCTTTTTCATTGGGAATATGACTATTAAAATAAGTAGCCACAGACCCGGGCATGATCGTAGTGACTTTTATTTTATATGGCCTCAAATCTAACATGATGGCTTGGGAAAACCCAACTAATCCAAATTTACTCGCATTATAAGCACCGCCATTTGCAAAAAAATTAGTCCCAGCAAGACTTGCGATGGTTATAATGTAACCTTCAGTTTGTTTTAAGGATGGGATACAAGCTTGCACACTATTGAATACACCAGATAAATTAGTATCTATGGTATCATTCCACTGTTTTCGAGTCATTTGATCTATAGGTGAAAAATGGCCTACGCCTGCGTTGG
>JAYSTG010000158.1:0-1937 GCA_043719965.1 Saprospiraceae bacterium
CATTTCTCAGACCGCGGAATGTAAGTTAATCTTAGGCGGTTCAGGTTCGTTTTTTCAACGAATGAGGGCTTATAGAAAAGTATATAAATCTTTAAAAAAAGTTGAGCCTGATTTGCTCGCACATGAGCAAGCCATGATCTCAAGATACCGGCCGGATAAAATCATTTTTAATCCATTGTGTATTTATTCCATCTACTGGAGTTATTTTCATCCAAATCAGGCCATTCAGATCTTATCATTTCCATTTATTTCCCATCCTGATGATCAACATCGATTTCTTATGATGCGTGGTACACGGAATAGAGGTTCATGGATCAATCGACTGAGCTATGCTATCATGAATACCATTAAAGCCATTCAATTAAAAAAAAATGAGAAAAAATTTCCAATTAATCCACTTCGACATCCCGTCTCTATTCATCAGTTTAAAAGACATTGTTTACAAATATTACCATCCTGGTACCCGATTTCAAAACATTTGTTTGACAAACCAAGATTATGGGGAGATCATGTACGAATCGTAGGCAATTTAGAACGAGAGCTGGATCCAATGGCACAAGTACCCGCACAGCTTCAACTATTTCTGGATCGATATGATAAAATCATTCTGGTCAGTTTTGGTAGTATGACCAATGACAAGCCCGATCATTTTACCAAGATGATTTTAGATATTGCTATTAAACATCGTTTAGCCATAGTATTCAACACAGCATCAGGAGGACTTATCGCCCCCGATGATTTTCCAGAGCATACCATTTTTATAGACTTTATCCCATTCCAATTGATATTGCCCAAAATCTACGCAGTGCTGCATCATGGTGGTACCGGAACTACTCACTTAAGTGTAAAATATGGTTGTGTAAGTATCTTGATACCTCATATATTGGATCAATTTTATTGGGCAGAAATGATATATCAAAAAAAATTAGGGCCCAAGGGAATACCTATCAATAAATTAAACAGTGACCGATTGGAGAAAACCCTACTGGAAGCCCTAAACAATAAAGAATATAAAGTGAATGCAGAACGCATCAGTCAGCAGATGAAGTCCGAAAACTCTTCAATAGAAATATTAAAATGGTTAACTCTTGATTGCTAAGCTTCAGCCTTAGAGGGTTTTGATAAGTAAATAGGTAACATGGAAAAGATACTGACCACGATTCCCAAAAACTCTCTCATGTTTTCTATATACGCCGTTTCAGCTTTCATGGCACTTGCGATCCCCGGCATACCGGATTGCAACCATGCTATGACTTCAGGAATATAGGATATAGCACATGCTATGCTCACCACCAAAGCAGGGATCACCAACCACGGATGATATACCCCTTTGAATTTATAAAAACAAATCAAAGCAACTACTACATAATACGGCGCCCAGATATAGGGGTCCGGATCATTATATTGCATTATAGCAAAAGATACAAAAACCAAACATAAGGTCAGATATAAATATTTCATATCAATACTCTATGGTAAATGAAAGATTGGGGAGAATACCAAGTTGATAATTGATGACCGTGTTTTTCTGGATAAAGTCAAAATATGAAAAAGCAAAGTTTTTCTGGCTCGTAAGATTTTGAATATCCAAAGCTAATAAAGTATTGACATGCTTGTAAAATTTGCGTCGATATACGCGCATATCGATACGGTATAGGCCTGGTCTGGCTATCGTATTTAAGGCGTTTGTACGTAAAGTGGCTATACTCCCGTTGTAATCATATGGCGTATCTTTCATGGCTCCTCCCGCTTGTATAGCGGTATACCATCCTAGCATTTTTCTTGATTTGGTTTTTTGTTTTTCCCATTCCCGTCCTATACTGCCATGAAATAAATACCCTTGATCAAATCGACTAGAATAGATCTTATTTTCAACATCGTCTTTAAAGCGTGACTTAAACAGGGCCAGGTTACCATTCCATATCCACTTTCCTAAC
>JAYSTG010000159.1:0-1937 GCA_043719965.1 Saprospiraceae bacterium
TGAAAACTAAGTTTTGTTAAAAATTCACCAAATGCCCTTTTCGTTTTTAGTCCAGGTGATTTATCAATTACAAAGTCGAGTGATGAAGTATCCAGAATACGCTCTTGTCTTTCTCCAATCTCACCTATAAGAGTATTGGCCTTAGCTAAAGGGTGGCTGCCAAAAATTAAAGTATCCTTATTTCCTTTTGCATCGGTAATATATACACCCCATTCATAATGATCGCTAAGTATGAGACCATGTGGCACTATGGGTTGGCATAAGATGGTCAATCTGAACAGAAAAAAACAACAGGAGAGGTTAATCAACTTTTTCATAACATTTAAATTTTAAATTTATAAATATTATACACTGATATACCAATTTCTTTACAAATTGATCAAAATGAGTCTATAATTATTTTAATTTATAATCTTATAATTTGTAGAGTCTCAGTATCACTTTCATATAATCCAATGACTTCTACTAAATAAGTGCCAGTGGAAAATGACGAAAGGTCAAATTGCAATTCATAATCACCCTTTTTAAATTTTGACATAGATTTTAATTCCTTTACTTTCAAAGACTTTACTTTGTCATATAAATTTATTCCTATTATATCTTCATCATTTTCGATAGTAAAGCCAATGGTAACTATATTGTTTGCAGGATTTGGTGCCAATTTCAAAGCAAACCCACATCCATTGGGTTTTTTAATTTGTATAGATTTAGTATCTGTACTTACAGCATAACCTGCTTTACTAGTCCTGGTCACTGTATAAGTACCTACTGGCAAAGGTTGAGGTGATCCCGTCGTCGTGTGAATACTACCTAAATCTACATAAACTGTAGCTGTTGAAAAAAAATCTTTGAAGAAAGTTCCATAAGGCCCAGCGACTGCGATTCTAAATGAAGTACAAGGTGAAGGTTGACAAAGAACTCCCAAGAAAGGGATAGTATTGGCAGCACAACTTGAAGTATAAATGGGGCCAACCGTAGCGGGTCCTCCACCGATATTAAATGTAAAGTTTGATGTTAGGCATCCGTAATAATCTCCTTTGGTTGATTGTAAATAATTATTCATTAAGGAAATTTGACAAGGTGAATAAGCTTTCCAATTTATACTCTGATCCATAAATGTATTAGTGTACTTGTCTGGGTCTGTACATTGTTTCTGATCAAATGGGTTAATTAAAGGCGCTAAGGGTTGATAACACGAAGTAGTTTCACACATTGTCCTGGTGTCGGGACATCCATCTCTGTCACCAATAAAATTACATGGAGAAATACCTCCATTATTATTCTTATTGTCATCAAATGGATGAATTAAGTCGATAATATGTCCTAATTCGTGATTGATTACATCAGCAAACATAAAATGATGCATTTTGATATTAGTCAACTCAGGATGAACTTTTGTTTCGTTAGGATTCCATTGCACAATTTTATATACAGCCATTCGTGAGGAACCAAGATAGGTAACTCCATCATATCCCTGAGAAGGAATAAATCCTGAAATAAATATATTTATTGTAGTATTTTCATTTTGAACAATAGGATCGTAAGCTCCAAAACCAGAAACTAAAGCATTATTATTAAACAAGACATCATTATTCCAAAAGTAAACTCCTTTAGAAGCATGTTGGATGTTAACAGGCTGTATTGGCGTATTATTACCTACTGGCTGATATAGCTTATGGTTATTTGCAAGTAAATAGTTACAGGTATTCAAAAGATCAGCAGCAAATTGATTGCCATTATACCCAGGACCGTTAATATTACCCGTAGCTGTATAATTACCAGTACCATTCGTTCTACTAATAAAATGAAAATTAACATTTACGATTTTAGCTTTTCCTGGGACAGAACAACCTACAGATCTACTTTCAAGTTGATTGAATGTTTGATTGGCATTTTTAAACCCACAATTCATAGGGACGCCAGGCTGTGCATTCAAT
>JAYSTG010000160.1:0-4932 GCA_043719965.1 Saprospiraceae bacterium
AAGAAATGTTTAGTGAGGTAAAGATTACAACCTTGACATTTGGTCGAAATATCAGTCTGCTTGACGATACCATTAATCTCAAAATGGATATCTACGAACCTGTAGGAGATTTGATTACAAAAAGACCTGCTTTAATTCTTGCTTTTGGTGGTGCATTTGTATCTGGAGATCGATTTCAATTGGCTGAACTAGCCTATTATTTTGCAAAGCATGGTTATGTCGTCTCCTGTATTGATTATAGAATCTGGCCAGTTTTTGTCAAGGGTTTTCCTGATTCCAGCGCCATAATTGATGTTGCAATTAAAGCTATGGGAGATATGAAAGCCGCTATCCGGTATCTCAAATCCCACGCTAATACCTTCCGAATAGACACCAATCTGGTATTTATAGGAGGCGTAAGTGCAGGGGCAATTACAGCTATTCAATCTGCATATCTGGATGCAAATGATGTCATCCCCAGCTATATCCAGAAAGCTATAGACCAAAATGGAGGGCTTCAAGGAAGCAGTAATAAAAGTAATTTGAATTATTCTTCCACCATAAGAGGTGTGTTAAATCTCTCTGGCGCAATTCTAGATTTGGATTGGATAGACAAAGGCGAGTCACCCATGGCCAGTATGCATGGTACAGCCGACAATGTAGTACCTTTTAATTCTGGTAAGGCTGCAGGAATACTCTCCATGCAAGGAAGTGGTGTCATTCATCCAGTATTGAGGTCAAGAAATATACAGGAAGTTTTGATTTCAGTACCAGGTGGATTACATACTGACATATATATTGAACAAAGTTTTCAGAACTATGTTGATAGCTTTAGAGTTATTGCAAAAAAAATGTTTAATAATATTATTTGTCAACAGATCATTTCTAGTCAAGTAGCTTTATATCAAAAAACAATCAAAATCTATCCTACTCCGGCGAAAGACCATATTACGATTGAAAGTGATCAAATCATCCGTTCGGTCAATCTTTATGATATGACCGGAAGAATGATCTCAACGAAGTTGCTAGGAAATCGATTGGAATGGGACGCTAATATATCACCTGGTATTTATATTGTCGAGGCTTTAATGGATCGTCACCAAAAAGCGCTCACAAAAGTGATGATACGATAGCAGTGTCAGGGTAAGAGAAAGTTTATAAATACAAGGAATATTTAGTGCAATTCATATGAAAGTGATACTAGGTTTGTTTTTACTGTTAACAGGGGATAGCCCGAAGGTAGAGGTTGATCCCAAGGTGCTACAGGCTTTGAATGTTTCCAATGAAAGCGATATCATCTGTATCTTGAAAAGTCCCTGGGAAGATGTAGGTCAAGTCACTAGATCGTTTGAAACCAAAACTATGAAGGGTTCATACCTATTTAACCGACTTAATTCTTACGCAATAGCAACCCAAAAGAATATCATAACTCATTTAGAAAAAGATCGATATCAATATCGATCTTTTTACATCGTCAATGCTATACACATTCCGCATGCCTCATCGGATTTGGTAGAATTTCTTTCGAGTCAATCGGAGGTCAAACGGATAGAATACAATTCTAATTACGCACTCGTAAAGCCTCATACTGATGAACTTGATGTTTCATCCTTGGAATTACGTAATCCTACTGCGGTCGAATGGGGTATCACTCGAATCCAAGGGGATAGCCTATGGGACCTGGGATTTAAAGGAAAAGGAGTAGTAATCGGTGGAGAGGATACCGGGGTAGAACTCCATCCTGCTATAAAAAATAGTTACAGAGGGACTATTTCGGGTAATCAATTCGACCACAATTACAATTGGCACGATGCTATACATGCCTTGCATCCGCTCAATCGAGATGTAAACAATAATGAATATAATAATCCTTGTGGATTGGATACGATAGCTCCCTGTGATGATAACAATCACGGTACACATACCGTAGGCACTATGGCGGCCACAGATATGCAGACAGGAGTGGCCCCGGAAGCTCAATGGATCGCGTGTCGATGTATGGAGCGTGGTTGGGGTACTTTTGCCCAATATATCGAATGTTTTCAGTGGTTTCTTGCACCTACGGATACCGCCAATAAAAATCCTGATCCAAGAAAATCACCCCATGTCATTAATAATAGCTGGGGATGTCCTACTGAGGAGGGCTGCAATCCAGCTAATTTTAAGACCATGGAGCAAGTCATATCGACACTCAAAGCAGCAGGAATATTTGTAACGGTGTCAGCAGGCAATAGTGGTGCTCAGGGATGCAATAGCATCGACGATCCTGCTGCTATATTCGAACCCTCTTTTACTGTAGGGGCCAGCGGTCTAAATGATAGTATAGCAAGTTTTAGCAGCCGCGGACCAGTCACCATTGATAGTACTGGTCGTATAAAACCCAATATTGTAGCACCTGGGGTAGCAGTAAGATCAACAATCAAGAATGGTGGATTTGCTTCAACTAGTGGTACCAGTATGTCAGGCCCTCATGTGTGTGGAGCAGTTGCTTTGTTGATATCGGCATTTCCTCAGTTAGCCGGCAAAGTAGAATTGCTAGAAGAAATTTTAGAGCAAAGTGCAGATAAAAAACTCGTAAGAATCCAATGTGGCAAAGATAGCGCTACAGCCATTCCCAATAATACGTATGGTTATGGTAGACTGAATGTCTATAAAGCTTATTTATTAGCAAAACAAATGTTGACCACTTCAATCAAAAATGAGCCCAAAATTAGATTAAACGTTTTTCCCAACCCTACCGATGAATCGATTTGGTTTGAATTAGCGCCTAACAATCTTGCCCAAAAAGTACAAGTATTCAATGCTCAAGGTCAACAACTGTTTCTTAGATCCAATATACATCAATCCAGTTTTAATTTGGATCTTACCATATTACCAACAGGCATTTATTATTATCGGCTGTATACTCAAGTTGGTGTTCAATCCGGTAAATTAATCAAGTCCTAAAATACGGATTCTGCAATTTTGCGTGTAGTGTCACTATCTCCCATAGTATAAAAATGTAAGGAAGGCACTTTAGCAGCTTTGAGTTCTTTACATTGCATGATACCCCATTCGATTCCTACTTGTTTTACTGCTTCTGGTGATTTGGCCTTGCTGATTGCTTTGACTAAATCTTCCGGAAGGTTGATAAAAAATGCAGCAGGAATGCTGGTGACTTGGCTTTTGCGAGTTAATGGTTTAAGCCCAGGCACAATAGGTACAGTGATGCCTTTTTTCCTACATTGGCTTACAAAATCAAAATATTTTTTATTATCAAAAAACATTTGAGTGACGATGTATTCACCACCGGCTGCAATTTTATCTTTCAGGTGTTGAATATCACTATCCATATTAGGAGCTTCAAAATGTTTTTCCGGATAGCCTGCGATACCGATGCAGAAATTGGATTTAGCCCCATCTACTATATCATCATCTATGTATTTTCCATTGTTCATGTCTTTGATCTGATGGATTAGGTCTATGGCATAATGATGCCCTCCAGGTTCTGGTATGAATTTGCCTTCAAATTTTCTGGCATCTCCGCGTAAGGCCAATACATTATTGATCTTAGCGTATTCCATATCGATCAATGCATCTTCAGTCTCCTCCTTGGTAAAACCTCCGCATAACATATGAGGTACGGTATCTACACCATATCGATTTTGAATGGCTTGTGAAATGACTACGGTACCAGGCCTTTTGCGCATGGATACTTTTTCAAAAAAACCATCCGCTGTCTTTTTATAGACGAAATCTTCACGATGATACGTGACATCTACAAATGGAGGTCGGAATTCCATTAATGGATCCAGGATATTAAATATGGAGTCGATGCTTCCACCTTTGAGAGGAGGGAGTACTTCAAACGAAATCAGGGTGGTGCCGTTAGCATGGGCAAAATAATCAGTGACTTTCATGTACGATTAAAAAATAATTTGCAAATATAGCTTATCACCTGATGATCTAAGTGTTATTTGATGATAAGTTGTTACATATAATCCCAAAATAAGCACTACCTCATTTGGCCCGAAGGGCAGACGAAAAAATTGAATTGAAAATCAATTTTTTGTCTGGATTAATCCCGACATTGATATTGAATGAATTAGTTTTCTTAGAAACCAACTTAACTCATTCAATAGCAATCGTCGATTAAGTATTTGAAATTATTTGAAATATCAAATACTTAATTTCGGATAATTCAATGGTATGAAACCATATGAAAGTCTGAATGGTATAGATAGCTCCAAGCCTGCAATGTTATCGAATGGCATTCAATGTAAATCTCATTCGGACATTGGTAGATGTGGTCAGAAATGATCTAAGCTTGACTTTAAGTTTAAGATTGAATTTTTCTTTGGACATCAGTTCTTTTGCATTAACTAAGGATGGAAAAAGTTGTAATGTATTGGAAGAAGAAAAAGGCACGACCTCCAGATATCCTATCTCTAATTCATTTTGAAATTTGGTATCACTGATGAGTAAGGATATCTTTTCTACTTTGGCAAAATCAAGTTGACTCAATTCGTCGCTTAATCGAATGGAGCCGGGCTTTATACTATTTATTACTTCAGCACTGACAGAAAAAGTTTGTAATAGCGCTTGGTAGTTGGTGACAAGATCCCGTAATAGAAAAGAAAAAGTCTCTACCGTATTCAATCCGCCAGGTATAGTAATGACCTGATCATATTCCATCTTGAATAGGATGTCTTCCTCGATTTTATTACAAGAGGAGAAAACTAAACTAAATGCCGCAAAAAATGCGAGTAGAAGAGGTCTGAAATTTAATACCATATACTTTGATAGGTAATCAGAACGATTATTTCGCCAGTTTCATCTGTACCGGATCCCAATTTATGATTTTCTTTTTAAAATAACTTTCGTTTGCGGCTAGACAGGGTGCGGCAGCTCGAAATCCGAAGGTAGCATCTTCTACAGTAGGCTTATTATTGCGGACAGATTCAAAAAAATTAT
>JAYSTG010000017.1:0-2321 GCA_043719965.1 Saprospiraceae bacterium
CATTTTAATCTGGAAAAAAGTCTCAATTGGGGTACCTTACCCAAACTATTGCATTATGAAGATGAAACTGACATCAAGGCATATTTAAGAGCCTATGCAAATACCTATTTAAAAGAAGAAATACTTCAAGAACAACTTGTGCGGAAATTAGAACCTTTTCAACGCTTTTTGCCCATAGCAGCTCAGATGTCAGGCAAAATCATTAATTATTCCAAGATTGCATCTGATGCCAGAACCAGTATACCTACTATCCAATCTTACTTTCAAATTTTAGAAGATACTTTACTGGGCTTTTTTTTACCTCATTTTCATGAATCGATTCGCAAAAGGCAAAGATCCAATCCGAAGTTTTATTTTTTTGATGCCGGAGTACAACGATCATTACTAGACCAGCTTACCCTTACTATCAAACCACACACGTACGAGTATGGATATGCATTTGAACAGTTTATTATCAATGAGATTTATAGGCTACAAAATTATTTTAACAAAGATTATCGCTTAAGTTTTATACACACAGGATCTGGAGTAGAAATAGATTTGATCATTGAAAGACCCGGCCTACCTCGAGCCGCCATAGAAATCAAATCAACTAAAAATATTTCGGAAGCCGATATTTCTAGCTTAAAATCCTTAGGAAAAGATATTCCTAACTGTGAATTGTATTGTTTTTCTTTGGATGAAATCCCAAAAAATATTTCTGGGGTGAAATGCCTCTATTGGCAGGACGGTCTACTTGAGATAGGCTTATAATCACATCGTCCTTTAAGGCGCAATTACGATCCTATGAATTCAATGATAGTCTATAAATCTACCACCTTCCACTCTACATGACTTCTTTGGGCGGCTTCAATGATTCGTATCACTTGTATAGCATCTGAGTTGGATATGGGCAAAGCCTTATCATGCCGTAAAGCCTGATAAATCGCTTCATAATAATTCATATAATTTCCTGCAAGAGAAGGTATTCTTCTTTTGATTAATTCACCATGGATCTCTGTGTGCAACAATCCCATTTCTGATTCATCTTCAATGCCCCAGAGCAATTCCGAGGGAGAGCGTCGAGCTTGTAGATGAGTTTCCTGTGGATCTGCCCTGGATTTTAAAAATGATCCCTGATATCCATGTAATACAAAAGAAGGGAATGGCTCTCTGACTTGATAGCCTGATTTTAATCTCACCCGCATTTTAGGATAATAAAGTAATATCTCAAAATAATCATTGACCAAACTTCCGGGTCGGGTCATCATCAAATCTGCAAATATTTTTTCCGGCACTCCAAATAAGGTTAGTGCTTGATCTATAAGATGAGGTCCCAGATCATAAAGGCATCCCACTGCAGGTCCTGGCGTTTCTTTATGTGCTTTGGGACTTAACACCAAATTGTATCGATCATAATGTAATTCTGCCTCTACAATTTCACCTAATAACTCTTGTCGTAAGACATCTTGTACTGTCATAAAATCACTATCATATCTTCGATTTTGAAAGACCGTAATATTTACATTTTTTGATTTTGCTAGATCGACTAATTCCTGAGCATGAGCTACCGTGGCAGTAAATGGTTTTTCAACGATCACATGCTTTCCCGCTAGCAAAGCCATTTTGGCATATTCGTAGTGTGTATAGCTAGGAGTATTGACTACTATTAATTCTATCTTAGGATCAGCCAACATTTCCTCCCAAGTACGATAGATCAATGCATCAGGATAATGTAATTGGCTAAGGTTTTTGGTTCTCTCCCATACCGCATAAAATTTAAAGCCAGGGTGAAGCGAGATAAATGGGGCATGAAAGACCCAGCCACTCATACCAAAAGAACATAATGCTGTATTAATTGGATTCATCTTGTGAAGATAAGCACTCCCTTGCATCGAAATTTATTTCGATGGATCCAGGGGTCGAAATAAATTTCGATACGTAGCGGGATGCTCATCCCAATTCATCGAAATGAATTTCGATGCATAGGAGAGGACTAGCATTAGAGCCAAAATCAATTTAGGTGCAAAGTAGGAGCTAAATGAATTTCTCCATTTTATATCTTTAATCATACTTATACAGAAATATCAAAAAAAATCTGCCCAATATCCATCCAGATGCAGCCATTTTCTTTGTTACTTTTCGTCTTGAAGGCTCAGTGCCTTTGGCTAAACTTAAAAAATCACGTGTATCGTTTGAATTAAAGCTTCTAGAATTTCCGAATATTGATAAGTCGATTTTAGCGGCTCTTCGCTGTATTTAGTGGGTAAATTATCTAAAATACAAACACGGGTTAATTGATTTTGTCTTACTTTTTTTTCCGCAAAAAAAGTAACAAAAAA
>JAYSTG010000161.1:0-4931 GCA_043719965.1 Saprospiraceae bacterium
GCCTTGGGGTGGTTTCAAAACTTCAAAAACAACGAAATAGAAACTAGTATAGAAGTGTATTATAAAAAAATGGATCATCAAGCACTATTTGCAGAAGGCAATCAACTCAAGCTAACTACCAATCTGGATAGTAGCCTTGTCTATGGTAAAGGTGAAAGTTATGGTGCTGAATTCTTAGTCAAAAAGAATGAAGGTAGATTCACGGGTTGGGCGGCCTACACTCTCTCCTGGAGCAATCAAACTTTTAAAGATTTAAATTTCGGTGAAACTTTTCCATTCAAATATGATCGACGCCATGTGTTATCACTTACGGGCAATTATGAATTGTCTAAAAAATGGAATCTTAGCTCAGTTTTTACTTACTCTTCCGGTGCACCCTATACCTTGCCTACAGGTAGAGTAGCCTCTTTAAACTCAGGTTCTATTTTTGAAGGCAATTATTTTATATACGAAGGGCGAAATAATTATAGGATGAATCCTTATCATCGATTGGATCTATCTGCTACATATCATCATCATAAGAAAATATTTAAAAAACCTGTAGAAGTCGAATGGGTCTTTGGTCTTTACAATACCTATAGTCGACAAAATCCATACTTCGTGTATTTACATTTAGACCCCCTCAAGAATCGACCCATTGCTAAACAAGTATCCCTTTTGCCTATCATCCCTAGTGTCTCCTTTAATTTTAAATTTTAATTTTTTATGAAACTTATCCTCATTTCTATCACTTTAGCTGTTGTTTTATTGGTACTAGCTTGCCAAAAAGAAATAGCCATCGATTTAAAAGCATCACACAATAAAAAACTTTTTATAGAGGGCATGCTTTATGTTGGTCAAATCCCCAAAATTTTTATCAGTACCAGCAATGCATTTTTCAGCCTACAGGTCACTCCCCAGGAAGTATTTGCCAGAGGAGTGCAAGTGACTATTCAAAGTGAAAATAAAGTGGATCGCTTGACTCCCGATTCTACATTCAATAAATTCAGATGTAGATGGGAACTTTTTTACCGTGGTCAGATCGCTGCCGAATATGGAAAAACATATACTATGGTCATTCGCTACGAAGGTAAAACGTATACCGCCCATACGACCATCAATCAAAGGAAACCGAAGATTGATAAAGTAGAATATACCGCAGAGTTTTTTGATGTGTATGGTGGCCATGATGGAGTGATTATAGATCTCACGGATCCAGCAGGGACACAAGATAATTACCGGTTTCAGATGAACCGGATCATAGATACTAGTGTACGGCATGCTCATGTCCTTGATTTATTTGTAAATACCTGTACTAAAAAGGATGAAGAATTTCCTGTGACCGATATTGGCCGTATCGTTTTTACGGATGAAAACGCGGATGGCTCTAAAATGAAACTCCCGATAGAAGTCACTTACGAATATGATAAAGACGATGAGGGTTGGATATTTATACAATCGCTGGACAAAAAATCAGCTGCTTTTTATAAAGACCTGGATGATCAATTGCAGGCTATTCAAAATCCTTTCGTAGAACCGGTGTTTATTCATACGCAAATAGAAGGTGCCGTCGGAGTATTCGGTTCTGCGGTGTTGTCAGATTCCGTTCATTTTGTATATCCTAGAGATAATCCATAAGCTGAAAACGATACTGCCATGATTGTCGTCGTACTTCATAGGGTTGATATTTTGGTAACAAAAATCAAAACGGTAAGGCAAGCCCCGTAGGTGACGACATTTTATGACACATGATCACAAATGATGCGATTTGATAAAATGTCCTCAAGCAAAAATGCTATGAGGCAACCCCGCCACGAGAGGGCGAGGTTGGATTCGACCTCGATATATTTGATATTCTGCCTGTCGGTTTTAGCATACCCACATTTTCTGCTATTTTAGCTTTTTAAAAGCGGATTGTTGAAAAAAATTTTGGTATTAATAAGTTGTGCATTGTTCCAGCTTTCTACATGGAGCCAGGACAATCTTGTCCCAAATGGCAATTTTGATGAAAGCCTTACCTGTCCAGGAAATAAGACCATAGCACATTGGTTTGTTCCACAAAATAATGCTGTGGATATCTCCAATTTATGTTCTTACATTGATTGGTGGCGTTTTATCAGAGACCCTAGAATGGGTTTGGATGGCAGTCAATGCGGATTCGTCGAAACGTATTACAAAGGATTTGCCGATGATAATATCTATAGCGGACGATTGTATCTGGCTACTAAACTCCAACAACCCCTACAAGCCGGTCGTCAATATTATTTTGAAATGATGGTGCGAGCTGTCGATACCTTTCCTAATTTTAAATTGATCAATACTGTTTTTACGAATGGGCAAGATATTAGTTTTACGAAGGAGTTGCCACTATTTGATTTTGATTTGCCTAGAAATTTTTTATCCCTTCGACCAGTAGCAACCAATACTATTCAATCCAATTATCGATGGCATAAAATGAGCAAATGTTTTACGGCAGCGGGCAACGAGCATTTTCTGATCATTGGAAATTTCAGAAATGATGCAAATACAGAGACTGTATTGACTGGTAAGCGCAATCCAAATTTTCCAAACGGCCTTATAGCTAACTATGCGATCGATAATGTGGTCTTGACGCCAATGGAAATTAACCTGACCGATACATCTTATTGCCTTAATGATTCTTTAGTTATAAACCTGTCCAAGTCCACACCTCCAGATCTTCAATATGAATGGCACGATGGTTCTACTTCGTCTCATTATAATATCACCAAAAATGAACAAGTGCAGATCAAATTGAAATACTCCGAACAATGTCAGATCAGCAAAACGATACAGGCGCAAGCATTAAAGACAGGTTCTACTATAATTGAAAAAAATATTGATACTTCTTTTTGTGAAGGAGAGCAATTGATCCTCTCCGGAGGCATTCACCTATCTGGTCAATCCATTAAATGGGACCATGGCAGTACGACATTGAATCGTATGATTACCCAAGCCGGAAGATATACTTCAAGGATAGAAAACAAATGTGGCTTAATGATCTCTCAAAGCTTTAATGTCAAAACTAAAGATTGTACCCCAGGGATTTTTTTACCCAATATATTTACTCCGAATGGTGATGGTATCAATGATGAATTCAAACCCTTATTGGCGCCGAACTTTCCTGAATTGGAAGTAGTAGAATTTTCGATTTTTAATCGATGGGGCGAGCGGGTCTATCAGGCTCGAAATGTTGAAGATGGCTGGGATGGCAGGCATGGCACCCTTCTTGCACCTGCAGGGGTTTATACTTATTCATTAAAAATAAAGATTGTTTCGACTGCTAGTACAGCAGGTTGGATTACTCGACAGGGTGATCTGAGCCTTCTGCGACCGTAGGCCTATCTTTTATACGGCATTGTCAGCATTTAAAACTCACCATTGGCTTCACGATAAATCACTGCTAAAACAACTTGTCCAGCAGCTTTGAGCGCATCAGGGTCAATGACTGACATATCATCTTTGATAGTATGCCAATGTGAAGGAAACTTTGCCCCGACAGGATTATTAATGATATCAATCATTTTAATGCCTGCGATTAAATTGACAAAATAATGATCATCAATAATAGGCGACGAATTTTCATTGACAAAGTAATTGCCATAGCCCATACCCTGAGCAAGAGACCATACTTTTTCTACTAAAGCAGGAGCATGACTTACTGAAGTTCCTTCTTTTGCAAACCGAGGTGCTTTTGCCCCTACCATATCCAAAAGGATTCCATACTTAGCTTGGTATCCGGCCACATGTTTATTTTTTGACCAAAATTGCGAACCCAAGGACCAGTCATTCGTATCGCCACCTTCTGTACCTTCACCGCCTTGATCTTCAGCATCAAAGAATATCAGATCTATTCCAAGATTAGGTATAGGGTTGGATTGAATCTGACGGGCGATTTCAAGCAGAAGCCCTACTCCGCTGCCACCATCATCTGCACCCATCACCGGTTTGTTTTGATTGTTTTTATCGGGATCGTGATCAGCACGAAATCGAGTGTCCCAGTGGGCGGCAATGATCAATCGTGGTTTAATAGCAGGATTGTACGAGGCTATGATATTACGTGCCTCAAATTTAAGGCCAGTGTAGGTTTGTCCGGTAAATTTTTGCTCTATCACTGTCGCACCAAAAGTCTTACACTTGGAAATAATCCAATCCCCGCATAGTTTGTGAGCCGCAGTCCCAGGTACACGAGGGCCAAAGGCTACCTGCGCAGCAACATAGGTATAGGCAGAATCTTTTGACAAAGAGGGCACTTTTAGCTTAACGGCCGGTACTGCCATTTCTGTTTTTTTCGTTTCATTTTTACATGCATACAGCCCAATCAATAGTAAGCCAACCGTAATAGTTTTATACATCCGCGTATTTTAAATTATTAAATATAAAGCAATAAGGCTAATATTATTCCTGCGCCCAGGTCGTGCCTTCTTTACTGTCTTTGAGCACAATTTTGACCCCAGCTAATTTATCTCTGATCTGATCTGATACAGCAAAGTCTTTTTTACCTCTCGCCTGTTGTCTCAGGTCGATGACCAGTTTCATTACTCCTTCCATCTTGGTTGATCCACTATCACCTGCTTCTTCATCCTTTAAACCGAAAATGGAGTAAACCCATCTCGGCATTTCTTCTTTTAATCGTTGCAACGTAGTCGCAGATATACTCTCAATATGGGTATGTCCATCTTTAAAAGAATTGATTCGAGTCACCAAGTCAAACAATACTGCCAATGCTTTGGGACTATTAAAATCGTCATTCATCTCCGTATATACACTATCCATGATTTTATTCAATTCATCATCCGTGGAAGGCGATAGTGCTGTACCGTTAGATTGCAATAACTGTACATTACGAGTAGCTTCGATCAGTCGCTTAAATCCTTTTTCTGCACCTTGTAAAGCATCATCAGTAAGATCAAGTGTGCTGCGGTAGTGCGTCT
>JAYSTG010000162.1:0-1933 GCA_043719965.1 Saprospiraceae bacterium
ATAAGACACCTTGTTAGTGAAAACAACCCGATTACTACCCAAATGGTCTTGCAAAAAATAATCGTATTTGAGGTAGCCGTCTATATTGTCTATCCGAACCCGCCCATCTGAAAAGTAAGCGATAACGCTCATTTTGTTCTTACTTGAATTAATTTGAAAATTAGACTCAAGTAAGTCAATTCAATCTTCAATGATTTGAAATTGATGAAATTTACCCTTATCATCAATAATAATAAAAATAACGATATTCAAACCAATATGATAATTATCTAAATGACTGATTTTGTACCATGTATTTTTTTCAAATTTAATTGGTAGGATAGCCAATAACTCATTCTCATAAAAGGGAAATTTAATCCAATTAACGTGGCTTTGTTTCTCAAAAAAACGGACTTTATCCAACTTATTCTTTTTATAAGATGATTCATATAGACTATCCAACTTTTCATAATCTTTCCAATAGTCTTCGATATTTTTATAAGAATACTTAAAGTATTTTTCTGTACTGTCTATAATAAAAGTATTCGAACATACAATTACTATCTCTTTATCATACTTTATGGGATATTTCTTTTTGCTATGAATATTATAAACTATTAGTTTTGCAATTTCAAAATTCCTCATTACAGGGCTTATTCTGTCTTTTGAAATAGTATAGAAATTACCGCAACTTGAATTTAATAATACAAGCATTACTAATAAAGCCCAATTTGAAATATTTAATCTCATTTTTTAATTATTATCTGAATATACTGAATGGATCTAAAATAGCTCTTGTATAAGTTGCTCGATAACTACTATAAGCACTGGTAGTCCCAATATAGGATGCAAAAAGCACACCTCCTTTCCATGGGTTACCAAAAAAACCATGATAAAGTATACCACCAGCTTGATGCCAATATGCTACTGCATTTCCAAATCCAGGAACTGATGTTCCAGCTTGACCGACAAAAGCACTTAAATAACGTCCCGTTAAGCCTTTATAAAATCGAGTTGCACCACCTCCAGAATAGCTACCTTTTACTCCAGATAATTTATTGCCAATAAAATGAGAAAAATATAATCCTTCACCTAACCCAAATAAACCATTTATCAGTGCTTGTTTAGACCCCTCGCCTTCATGCAAACTATAAGTATATCTATCACCAAAACCATTTAAACCTGCCGTAATTAAATTCGTAGCCTTAATTGCTTTATCAGAGAAAAACCTAAAGCCATCTTCTGAAGCATCAGTTATATTATTAAATTTCCCACCTAAATAGCCCCCAATTCCACCACTTGCCAAGCCTACGAGACCACTTTGCATAACACCATCTAAACCTCTTCCTTGAATTGCGCTCGATACCATGTTAACATTAGCAGTAATTAAAGCGTTTGAAGTAATATTCCAGGCAGCAGTAGACAACTTATTAACATATATAGACTCTGTAATACCTGAGATAGTATTAGAAAATGCAGCAGAAAAACCTAATCCAATACCTGCACCTGCTATCGCTCCAACAATTGCTCCTTTCCAAAATTTTTGCCCATTATTCTGTGCTATAAACCCTCCGGCAGTACCGCCAAGAGCAGCACCAATTATCACAGGTACAAACCAAGCGAATTGTCCATCTTTATCAACATGACTCACGGGGTTATTACCCATAGCTTTATAGGGAGAAGCATATTGATTGGCTGGATCTGTCACCCACCATCTCCCCACCGCAGGGTCATACAATCTTGCACCATGATCATTCCATTTTAGTTCGCTGTTCCATTCTTTATCGGAATATTGATAACGATTGAAAGGAGCGGCTATTGCCCATGCCCCCTCAGTATTTAAACCATAAGGGTACAGTTGGTTTTCCTGTAAAATGACTATGTTTTTTGTTCCGGCTCCACCTTCCGAATAAGACACCTTGTTAGTGAAAACAACCCGATTACTACCCAAATG
>JAYSTG010000163.1:0-4917 GCA_043719965.1 Saprospiraceae bacterium
TAGTTGCTAATAATCAAAATCTAAACTAATGGTAGGTGAGAAATCTGTTTTCCAAATGTCAATTTCGAATATGTCACCTAATTGATCTAAATAAAGAGAAGCAATTACTTCAATACCGTCTTTGTCCTTAAACATAATATCGCTTTTTTGCTCTCCGAATATCCTATCATCATGAATTTTTCCATTCGGATACAAATGTAGACTTCCCATTCCGCCATCGCTTAATGGCTCCACCAATATCAATTCTTTCCAGTTTTGGTTAATGGATATAGATGCAAGATTGATTAAGTGCTCAATCAAATTTAATTCTTGCAGAGTCGGTCTTCTTCTAAGGCTTGGTTGCTCCATGAATCCTTCCAACATTAATTGTGCCATCTGATAGTTTAAAAGCGGTATACTGAATTTCTTTTCCTCCTATACTAATTACTTCATTTAAGGGTTTCCCTTCTTGAAGTTTTGAAATTACAGACGGTAAATGATTTTTAATTGCTGCCATAACCTCCCCTTTATCTAAACCAAGTCGTTCAATATAGCGAAAGGCATGATAAGTCTGATTAGCATTGTTTCCAAACTGGATAACCAGCTTCTCAGTTGTGGTGGCAACTTGAACACCTGCTGATACATAGCGAGCTGTTGGCATTGCAAGACCCAATTGAGATCCAAAGAAATATGCCCTATCTAACATATCAATCTGTACAACACCATTCGGGTTAAAAGATTGAGAAAAAGGATCTCCTAAATTTCTAAGTCCTTCCATTCCTATATCTCTAAGATGTACGCCACGAGCTTCAACTAGAGCACCAGTCATCACTCCTAATTCCTTATCCCTATAAGTAAATGAATGATCCTTGCTACTTTCAATTGCAAATGAGCCATCATCTTGTCTTCTAACTGAGCCTCTCAGATTGTGATCTTTTTTATACTCTCTCGCTTCACTTCTTGATTCAAAATAACCATCAGGATCTTTATACAATATTGGATTATTAAAACCATATCGATACGGTGTAAGATTTGGCGCAAAGTCTGAAAACGGATCCACCGTCGTCCACCTCCCGACCCCCGGATCATACCATCGTGCTCCATAATCATACATTCCAAGCCCATGATCATCATTCTTCTCCTTGCCATTATACAGGTATAAATTATCTGCATTAGCATGATTCATATACACACCACTTAGCTCGTAGCCGAATGGATCATAACTATTCTCTTGTAATATCTCCGACGGTGTCGCTACCACGCCATCGCTATTGAGATCACAGTAGGCTACTCTTGTATTGCCTAGGTGATCCTTTATAGTATACTCTCTTTTCCATCCGGCATTATTGTATAATCGACCCTCTGTATGGTAAATACCTTCGATAGTAGTAGCTGGTATAGCTGAACCTCTGTATTCGATACCATTTAAATATTCTTGTACAAGATTTATTGTTGCTCCAGTTTTTACTACCTTTCTCAATTTTATACCGATCGCATCATAGGTAAAATCTATTGTTTTTCCGCCAGTGATAGTGATATTGGTTGGTAAATTGAGATAATTATATGAGATGCTCGTAATTCCCTTTGCTACATTACTAATCATATTTCCATTAGCATCATATGTCATGGCTCCAGTGCTTGCACGAAATCCTCCCTGTGTCGTATTACCTGCATCAGCTATAGACGAAATTTTGTTAGTACCTGCAGTATAACTATAAGTCATATTATCTACCAATGCCTGAGTAAAGCAGGCGCCATTCAAATATAGCCCATTTCGCTGAAGATTGGAAATATTTCCTCTCAAATCAGCGTAAGTATACGAGTTATTGTATCGGTTACTTGCAGTCACAGTACCTGCATCCCGCCTGCATTGCATTCCGTCGGGCAGGCATTGATATCTGAATAGGTGGCGGAAAGTATACGTTGGAGACCATCGTATCCGTAGCTAAAAGCTTGTCTTTGGCGGCCCCTTACCTGTCAGATTTGTTGAGCTATATTTCCATCATTAACGAGCAGTACCAGATGAGCGAGAGAATAATGTATAGGTTTAACGTTACACTTCTTGATAAAAGTATCGTAAATCGTGTACTCGATATCCAAAAACTAAAAAGAGTGAAAACAAACTTTCTTCACCCTCCTCGATGCTTTTATCAGAGATACTAAAACTAAAGAAGCTTATTCGTAAAGAGGTTTGTTATTTCAAAATGATAAAATTAAATACTCTTTGAATAAACCAGGTTTTCAAGAGGGTCACCAATTTCTACCTCTATAATTGGGGGTAAAATACAATCGCTTTCTTGCATAGCACTAAATTCAGCTATAATATCATCTACGTATTCTTCTTCAAATTCTGAATAGTCATAGAAAATAAATTTAGTTTGAATATCTTGGTTATCCTTTAATTCAAAGGACACAGATATAAAATTGTCGTTTATATTCCTACAACAAGACCGAATCAAATTACCTGCCTGATACTTAATTTTAATATCATTTTTCATAATACCTCAGCTTTCGAAAAAATAACAAAATCTAACCAATTATAATATTTTGGAAGCCAGTCTCCTTTGTTTTCATTGAAATTTTCTCTTGAAATTTGGAACTCATTTATTAATATCTCATCATAAAAATTTAAAGCACATATTAAATTATTGCGTTTTTCGATAGGAAGAATGTGATTTGAAAGATGTATTACCTGAATGATGATTTTATTTCCATTGATAGTAAAACTGACATCTAACAAATTAGAATCTGCATTAATAAGCAATGATTCAATTATTGCTGCTTCTGTATTTATATATTTAAAATCGTAGCTCATAATATTAAGGTTTCCAAGTTGGACTGGTAGGAACAATGGACGGGCTTGTAGTCCCTTTAATTAAAAAAACATTTGTACTTTGATTTGAAAAGCCCGCTCCAATGTTGACATTAGTTCCTACAACACCTTCGACCTTTACCACTAAATGACCCTGCTTTGAGGTACCTAATATCGTTGCCTTACCAGTATGAACTGCGTCTAAAACCTTTTGAGCATCATCCATGCTATTCAAATAGCCTTTCCCTTGCCCAGCAGATCCCATTAAATGTCGAGCTTGCTTTTGTCCAGAAACAGTCTTACTTAATTTTGAAATGAATTGACCAGTATTATTCCAATTTTTGGGATTCAAAAGTTTAAAGAACGAAAGCACACCTTTTAGGCTCCCTTTGCCAATATCAGGTGGCATTCCCATCATAGGTGAAGGCCCTGTATAGCAACCTTCCCAGCAATATTGATTACCGTCATAATTTCCTCCTGTCCAAATTCTACCTAACACACCACTAACTCCAAAAAAAGATGGTCTATCAGGCACTCCGTTTAATTGGCTACCAACTGTAAAAACACCCTCATCATTTTCAGATCCAGAATAATGTCTATCAGGTTGGTCATTATTTATCCTTCGGTTAACAGTTCCATCCTGATTATAATAAATATCATCCATTCCATCAGGATCGATCATTAGAATAGGATTATTAGATGCATAATGAAAAGAGCTCGACATCTCATTATTATCGGCCATAGGGTCTACCGTCGTCCATCTTCCAATTCCACTATCATACCATCTAGTCCCATAATCATACATGCCTATTCCATGATCATCATTCTTCTCTTTCCCATTGTACTGATATAAATTATCACTATTCACATGATTTATATATACACCACTCAGCTCGTATCCAAATGCATCGTAGTTATTTTCTTGTAAAATCTCAGAAGGCGTTGCAACCACTTCATTATTGTCCAAATCACAGTAAGCTATTCGAGTATTTCCAAGATGATCCTTGATCGTATATTCCCTTTTCCAAGATCCTGCGCTATTATACAACCTACCTTCTGGATGGTAAGCAGCTTCAATGCTTGAAGCTGGAATAGCTGAACCTCTGTATTCGATACCATTTACATATTCTTGTACAAGATTTATAGTTGCTCCAGTTTTTACTACCTTCCTCAATTTTATACCGATTGCATCATAGGTAAAATCTATTGTTTTTCCGCCAGTGATAGTGATATTGGTTGGTAGATTGAGATAGTTATATGAGATGCTCGTAATTCCCTTTGCTACATTACTAATCATATTTCCATTAGCATCATATGTCATGGCTCCACTGCTTGCACGAAATCCTCCCTGTGTCGTATTACCTGCATCAGCTATAGACGAAATTTTGTTAGTACCAGCAGTATAACTATAAGTCATATTATCAAGCAATGCCTGAGTAAAGCAGGCTCCATTCAAATATAACCCATTTCGTTGAAGATTGGAAATATTTCCTCTCAAATCAGCGTAAGTATACGAGTTATTGTATCTACCATCACCTTAAAACGACTGAAGGAAGTCGAAAAACTTCCTTCAGATCTAAAAGATAAAATTTACTTCTTTATCGATGTCGCTATCCGTGACTATAAAGCGAGAGTCACTTATTCAAGTTGAATAAAGGCATTATTTTAGTTTCAAAGTATACTTACATTTCAAGTTCGTCAACAGATTTTCTCCATCAAATCCAATAATGGAATTTATTATTTCATTGCTTTTAATACTACATTCTCCATGTTTGACAAACTGGCCCTCTTCCCATATATCTCCGTTTTCATGAAATACTTTGCCTAATAATGTATTATCATCAATTGGGCTAATCTCAATCCAACAACCGCCATCCGAGCCACCTTTCCAAATAGCATTAGTTGACAAATTACTTGGTCTGACTTTATTTGATGGACTATTACACATCCATATTGATATAATACAAAGGATAATTAATATTTTCATGGTCGTTCGAATTGCTTCTTTAATTTATCTAAAAATTCTTGGTATTTCGACTGATCAACTGTTTCAACAGAGCTTCCGGACTTAGGATCATATTTAACTTTCCCAAACTCTCCTTGATATTCTTTAATCATACTATTTG
>JAYSTG010000164.1:0-4915 GCA_043719965.1 Saprospiraceae bacterium
ACACCCTAAATTATTATCAGATTGCTTTTCAAAATTTAGGAAGTAACTTATCCGGTGGAATCCAATTAGAAAGTTACCTCCTAAATTATTATCAGATTGCTTTTCAAAATTTAGGAGGTAATTTATCCGGTGGAATCCATTTAGAAAGTTACCTCCTAAATTATTATCAGATTGTTTTTCAAAATTTAGGAGGTAACTTATCCGGTGGAATTTAGAAAGTTACCTCCTAAATTATTATCAGATTGCTTTTCAAAATTTAGGAGGTAACTTATCCGGTGGAATCCATTTAGAAAGTTACTTCCTAAATTATTATCAGATGCTTTTCAAAATTTAGGAAGTAATTTATCCGGTGGAATTTAGAAAGTTACCTCCTAAATTATTATCAGATTGTTTTTCAAAATTTAGGAGGTAATTTATCCGGTGGAATCCATTTAGAAAGTTACCTCCTAAATTATTATCAGATTGTTTTTCAAAATTTAGGAGGTAATTTATCCGGTGGAATTTAGAAAGTTACCTCCTAAATTATTATCAGATTGTTTTTCAAAATTTAGGAGGCAATTTATCCGGTGGAATTTAGAAAGTTACTTCCTAAATTATTATCAGATTGCTTTTCAAAATTTAGGAGGTAATTTATCCGGTGGAATCCATTTAGAAAGTTACTTCCTAAATTATTATCAGATTGCTTTTCAAAATTTAGGAGGTAACTTATCCGGTGGAATTTAGAAAGTTACTTCCTAAATTATTATCAGATCCCCAGGATTTTTTTTCCTTCCGTATGCCCTAGTAATCTTTGGCTGAGGAATAATTCCAATCAATATTTTGTTTGACTAAGCCAGCTTTTTCAGGGTTGTTGTGAATGTATTCAAAACAAGCACAAACAAAATCGTTTCCTGCAGAGAATCGATAATCCGTTTTTCCATTTACTTTTATCAAAGTTATGAATTCATTGATCCAACCGTCTTTTGCTTTACATTCTTTTCTAAATAAACTACCCGTCCAGTTTTTTTCTTGATTTATTGCTATTTGTACATCCGACCGGAGATGGAGGTGGAGGGAATGATCCACAAGGTTCAGGTCAAAATGGTAATACGTTATTATACGTTAATTAGGGATGGAATTGCCGAGAAGGATTTATTGCTCTTAATGGTTGTGCAAACAGTAACGGAAGGGTTCCAATAAATCTTGTAAGACAAGTAGCCATTAATTTGCCACTTGTCCATCACGCACTACATCCATCCTGAGAAATGCGAGATTTCATGCTTTTAGTCGATTGCAGAATATCTCCAGATCATGTCTGAGCCATCTACATCGAACCCCAAAAAGGAGAGATCGAGATTCCTTAGATGCCCAGAGTATATCCATAGTTAGATATTGAAGGTCATACTCTTTTACTATTTCTTCTACTTCAATTTGCAGTACAAAAGATTCTAGCTTCCGCTTATCTTTATACCTATGCCACAACTCAAACACATCCGCCGAAACTATATCAAATCAAATCTTTCAGAAAAAAACATCAAGCCAGACCCCTTCTCCCAATTCAATCTCTGGTTCAAACAAAACCTGAAATCCGATGCCATCGAGCCTACTGCAATGACATTAGCTACTTGCACAAAAAAGGGCCGCCCCTCGTCCAGAGTAGTTTTATTAAAAGGATTTAACGCTGATATCGGTTTTATGTTTTTCACTAATTATGAAAGTAAAAAAGCTCAAGAGTTAAATGAAAACCCGCATGCTGCGGTATTGTTTTATTGGCCTGCTTTGGAACGACAAGTGCGCATCGAAGGTAAAGTCAAAAAAGTATCTCGTGCTATTTCTGCACAATATTTTCAATCCCGACCTCGGGCATCCCAACTTGGAGCCTGGACTTCAGAACAAAGCAAAGTAATTCCTCACAGACCTTTCCTCGAACATATCTTAAAACAATTAGATGCTTATTTCAAAGATGATGCAGTATTGCCACTCCCACCATTCTGGGGAGGTTATACCTTAAGACCTACGTATTTTGAATTTTGGCAAGGACGCCCTGATCGTTTGCATGATCGTATAGCCTATAGATTAGTCAAAGGTGATTGGGTTATGGAACGAATAGCGCCTTGACTTCAAGGATAGGATTTTAGCCCTCGACCAAATTACACCTATTACTTCGGAAATCCAGTTTTTTGCAACCCTGGTATCAACCTCAGTGCATTCTCAAAATATACTTTCTTCAAAACCCCCTCACTAAGTTCTATACCGTACATTCGCCAAAATGCATGATATCGTTTGTGATATGGAAAATACTCATCAGCAGTCTCCAATACTCTAAAATAAGTAGGGTACTCTTCCACCACATAAGCGTCTTTACCGAATAAAATACGATTTTGATATTTAGTAAAAAAGGCCTTGGCAGCACGAGGCTGACGACCCAATTCAGCAATCACTGCGCCAATTTCCACATTCATATTGGGTAGTGCATCCATCAATTCAGCAAGTTTATCCAGATTGTTTGGATACCAACCCATGTGTGCATTGATGAAAGTAGTCTTGGGATGATTCTTAAATATTGCTAACTGTTCAGTTAGTATCTGCTCCCAACTGGCTTCAAAATTTTGTCTATTACGCCCACCACGGGTCCGCAATTCCAACCATCGCTCATTTTTTTCATCGGCGGGTTGCCAGAATGCGGCTGGATCTCCGGAATGTATCAGTATGGGGATACCTAATTTTCCACAAGCTTCCCATACAGGACCTATCCGGGGGTCATTGATTTTGATTCGATTTCCTTTACTGTCCTTATCATCCATGCCTTGGCTTTTGTAGATCTTCAATCCACGAGCCCCATTCTTTACATCATTTTCTAATGCTTTTACTGTATTGATAGCCCAGTCTGCATCATCTATGCTTCTTATATTAATGTTAGCAAAGACTATGAATCTTCCTGGAAGATATTTTTTCGCACTATCCACTTGATTTTTTAGATTATCACCTGTACCACCACTGAGGTTGACTATGATCTGCATATTCATTGCATCCATTTCTTTACCAAGTTTTTCAAGATAAGACTTGTTGACACCTCTGAAATGGTGACTGTGTACATCTATAAATGGAAGTTTTGCTCTGGTCAATTTATGTTCAGGGACCACTAGGCTAGAGGGAGGATCATATTTTTCAAAATCCATCACTACTTTGCCAGTGTCTTGAGCTATACTCACGGAGGAAATAAGTACTATGCTTAATAGAAATGATATATTTCGATTCATCAATATAATTTATTTTGTCACGAAGATAATAGATAATAGAATATGATAGGTGAGCTTCAAAAGATGATATTGAAAGAGCATAGTAATGCCCAAATGATCAAAATAGTTCGTTGGATTTGGCATAGATAAAAAAAGGTTTAAATACTCGGTGCAGCAATTTATATCCGAAAACCCAATTTTTCACCAAAGAGCGGGATTTCCACTATCTTATATCGTCGTTCAACATCCGGAATGGATACTTCCTCGTCTGGGCAAAATTATTGCTATAGCCTCCAAACCAGGTATACACAATGCCGTCAGAAGAAATACGACCAAAATGCTTGAAAACATAATCGTACCTAAAAAGTACAAAGGGATCGTAATGGATCTCTGTTTTCGCTGGATCGAGGATCCCAAAGAAAAAGCTGCTATCAAGGCTTTTTCGCTTACTATACTGGAACATATGATGGATGATTATCCTGAGATCGGTCACAAACTTAAAGTGACCATCGAAGACCAGTGGCACAGTCAGACCCCGGCATTTAAATTTCGTGCAAAAAAAGTATTGAATAAATTGAAATCTTCTAATCGATAATTATCCAGATCTTACATTTTTATTCAAAAACCATGTTAGCAATTTCAGAATTAATTCGCACTCGAAGGGCCTATTTTCCTAAAACATATACGGAAAAACCTATATCTGAAAACATCCTTCAAGAAATTCTTGAAAACGCTAATTGGGCTCCTACGCATAAACGCACCGAGCCCTGGAGGTTCAAAGTTTTTCATTCCGCCGAATCCAGGCAGCGAATGACTGATTTTATAGCCGCCGATTTTAAACTTCAGACTCCTGAAGATATGTTTTCGGAAATCAAGCTCAAAGAAGTAGCTGAAAAACCAATATTATCTGCATGTACGATTGCGATCTGTATGCAACGAGATGCAGCTCAGTCATTGCCTGAATGGGAAGAGATTGCAGCAGTGGCATGCGCAGTTCAAAATATGTGGTTGACTGCCACTGCTTTCGATATAGGATCCTATTGGTCTACTCCCGGATTTATATCCAGATTAGGACCTATCTTACACTTGAACGAAGGAGAATGCTGCCTTGGCTTGTTTTATATGGGGTATTTAAAGGAAGGATTTACAGCACCTGCCAATAGAAAACCAATCCAGGATAAAATACTATATTTATAATTGGTGAGCTCATTATGAGATCAGCATAAATCGTTATATTTTAGACCCATTAATTTATATTTTAATAACGTATTACAACATGGCGCAGAAGATTGTATTTATTATCCCACTACTTGGGATTATAGGTTTATTATTTACTTACTTCAAAAGTAACTGGGTAGCCAGGCAGGACCCGGGTACCGCAAAAATGCAGGCAATTGCTAAAAGTATTGCTGAAGGTGCAATGGCTTTTCTCAAAGCAGAGTATAAGGTACTTTTTTGGTTCGTGCTTATTGTAGGTATTTTGATGGGTATAGGTGGCGCTAGTCAAGAAGGCTCATCTTGGATTGCAGGTGTTTCATTTGTCATCGGAGCTCTTTGCTCTGTAACAGCTGGTTATATAGGCATGCAAGTTGCAACGAAAGCTAATGTCAGGACTACTGCAGCAGCTCGTACGAGTATGAATAAAGCACTGGGTGTGGCCTTCGCAGGAGGCTCCGTGATGGGTATGGGAGTGGTCG
>JAYSTG010000165.1:0-14234 GCA_043719965.1 Saprospiraceae bacterium
GGTACGGTCTATCGCTTGCCGATGACTGGGAGTATAGCGCCGGCGAGAGCCTTCGCGCGCGAGTTTGGTCAGTAGCTCGTAATCACCCCCCGGGCTACCCGTGAAGGTGCGGCGATTGATGCCGGTGCCGCTTTCTAGGTTGATTTCGCATTGATCTATGAGTGCTTCGCTGCGATGGATGAGTTCGGGGTATCGATCATATACTTTACGTAGGTCATCTGCTGACATGAGGTATTCCGTATCGGAGGCCGTATCTGAGATCGATAGCTTAGAGTGTACGATATTGCGATCGATACAACGCATGAGTTTGTGGACTCTATAACCTTCGTGATGCAGATGTACTACAGATGCAAAAGCAATCAATCGATCGGCCCGTTGACGCAGTGAGGATGAAAACAGACCACCTACCTCCGCGGGTGTCACACCGTAGTATTCATATGGTGCAAAGTCGGCGAGCGGCTTGACCAATGATCGGTATATGATGTAACAATGATGCATCGGTGGGGCTATCGCCTGCAGAGGCTCGCCCTTGAGCGAGCTCTCCGTCAGCAGACCACACAGCTCACGCCAGCCTTCTGCATTGCGCGCGATACCTGTATATAGATACCGGTGATCCGCATCGCGGTACTCTATGCCGAGCAGCCCCTTGATCCCAGCTTTATCACACGCCTGCAGAAACTCAAAACTCGCCGAAGTATTATTGATATCCGTCTGTACCAGTACCTTATGACCCAGGGCAGCAGCCTCGGTGACGAGCTCGGTGGGGGCTAGGGTCCCGTGGCGTAGACTGAAGTAGGTGTGGCAGTTGAGATACATTGATACAAATGTCGGATATTTAGACAAATATAGTCTAATAAATAGACTAATTGAAAAGCCTATTTATCGGCCGCGGTATTATTTAGCTCGTTAAAAGCAAGGACAATTTCCACTAGTTGAGGGTTTCGTATATGTAATATCAAAGAGTTAAATATTTCAATATTATCTATATTTACAAATCCATCTTTTTTTATTAAAGATCCGTCATTATATGAAGAAAACCATAAGTCAAATTTTCGTTTCCGTGCCAGTTGTCGGTTATCCAAACTATCACATATATACACAACAACATTTTCAATAGTAATAAAAAATTGTTTAAAAATTGACGCAATGGTGAAGCCAATTCTTTCATCCGTAACTGTCAAGGCAGGGTTCCCTTGGATGGGATCGATATTAAAAGTATAAATTAGACAGAATACCATCAGATAAATCTATGAACATATATCTGTAATCAAGGAAGTAAACTTTGTAAAGTATTCCCTGGTCCGTTATAAATTCAAATGTATATTCATCCCTTACCGAAAATGGATACGATCTTGACAATCTTATATTGTTCAGCTATTTCAGAAATATGGCCACCTTTTTGTAAATGAGCGCTAATGGCTCTCTTATCATCAAGCATTTTCTTGAAGATAGCAGCACCTTTGGAGTTGGGCTTATTTTTAGCCTGGACAATATTTGGTGCTTTGGTTTTCATTTTATGGTCTTTCAAAGATAAGGAAATTACTGGTACAATATATATCCGAATTCAAATCCCTACATAGCCAACTCGCGAATCATTTTATGTGCAATTAGTTTTTGTTAATAAATTGATAATCAAAGCATAGCATAATTGAAGTGACCTCGGAGGCACCCTTTCGCTTAGACTCACTTAAAGTCTTATGACCCAGGGCAACAGCCTCGGTGACGAGCTCGGTGGGGGCTGGGGTCCCGTGTCGCAAACTATAGTAACTGTGGCAGTTGAGATACATCGTACAAATGTCGGATAATTCGATAAATTATAGATGAAAAATTAGACTTAAGGAAAACAGACACAAAACAATTTAAAGCGCAGAATCATAAAATCACGAATCTGTAATTTTAAGTATTTTTGTAGCATGACCTTTATTGTTGACCCGAAAAATGAGCGCGAGGCTAAAGTAGTATCTGCTTTTTTAAAGAGCCTTTCTATTAAATATTATACAGAAATAGAGGAAGACAAGGCGATGCTTAAAGCCATGGAAGAAGGTAGGAAGTCACGTAAATTGACTGACAATGAACAAGCTGATTTGTTTAAAAGATTGCGACAAAGCAAATGAATGTCTTTTCCAGGCATAGCTTTGAAAAGGATACTGATAAGTTACCGTCAAATATAAAGATCCAATTGTCAAATATTTTTGATGAAATGGTCCAAGCTGAAAAATTATCTGATATTAAAAATTGCAAGAAACTAAAAGGTCATAATTCAGCTTATCGAATCAAGTTGAATAGATTTAGAGTGTGTTTTTATTTTGAAAATAAAACTATTGAGCTTGTAAGAGTTTTAGACCGGAAGAATATCTACAAATATTTTCCATAGTATTATAATGGCGACAATGCTGTAACCTTTGCTTTGCCTAATAACAAATAAACTCGCGATGTATTATTGATATCAGCCTGCACCAGGGTCTTATGACTCAGGGCTGCAGCCTTCGCGACCAGCTCAGTAGTGGAGTGCGTGCTGTGGCGCGGGAGAATAGCTATGCCAGATGGAGGTACATAGTATATATGTCGGAATATTCGATAAGTATAGATTAAAAACTAGACTGCAAGAATGTCACTTCGTTTTTTATGGAATTTACTAAATTAGACACTGACCTAGCAAATAGACAAGTGCACGACTGGGTAGACACACATTAAAACATTGTCCTAATGAATGATATAAATACTAAGATTGAGAGTTTACTCAAGAAGATATATACTGACGGAAATGAATCATCCTATTATAAAGCTGCCGAATTAGCATATAATTTATTTGAAGATAAAAACTCCTGGATACGTATATTTTTTGAAAAACTAAAAGTAAATGGCCATAGTCCCATAGTAGGTAGGTAGGCCCGTCTCCTTTTTTTTATTTTGGTTTTGAACTGGATGAAATTAAGACAGCTAGCTTTTCAAAGACTTCACATCTGGGGTTTTATATTTCGACCCTTGATGATTTCTTTACTTATTTTTTTATAGATACCTGGGTATTCAATGATTATAAAACGTATACTACCGAAGAATATATTAGGATAAAGGATAAACTAACCCAACCATTTATACCAAATTTTCATCCTCCAGCTTTCGAAGTCATCTATTCGGAAAGAAGCCTCACTAAATTGTTGGAGCCTAATATAGATCAGCTGATTGGTTTATTTAAAATTGAGCTTAAAGATTATTTTTTTATACCTCATCAAGATTTATTTTTATCGACATATGACACGATGGCACCATATTCTGACTATAATAAAGTCGGTGAAAAAAGGACCTTGTTTGAGCTGTTGTTTTACGATTATCACTCAAGGAAGGCTTTGAAGGTGTTAAATATTAAAAGAAATGAAGAGAGAAAAGAGAGAGAAGAGAGGTGACTTTAAAATCACCATTGTACATATGTCGGAATATAAGACAAACCGTCAGAAGAATTTTTTATTAATTATGTTTCACAAACATTATATTTGTAAAACATAACTACCATGAAATTCATAGATCGTAAAGAAGAATTGGCGAGAATCCAGAGATTCCTGCGTCGCAGCGAGCCGGGATTTGCAGTCGTATACGGTCGTCGTCGCTGTGGCAAATCTGCCCTACTGGGGAAAGCCTTAGGCCCAAAGGATATCTATTTTCAAGCGGATCAGCAGGAAGCCGTCTTGCAAAGAAAGCAATTGGCTAAAGAATTTATCCGATACATCCCTGAGATCGATCAACTTAGTTTTGAAGATTGGACTAGTTTTTTTCGAACCATCTCTGCCAGGATTAAATCTCCAAAGACTTTAGTGCTGGACGAATTCCCCTATATGGTCAAATCTTCTCCGGAATTACCCAGCGTCCTTCAACGATTGATCGATCGGGGTGAGCTATCTTTTCATCTCATCGTTTGCGGTTCAGCCCAGCAGTTAATGCATGGATTGGTCTTGGATAAGAATGAACCTTTGTACGGCCGAGCTCATGAAATCATAAAGGTACTCCCACTCAAAGTAGGGTATATACAACAAGCATTTCCGGATTTGACTACGATCCAATGTATAGAAGAATACGCAACGTGGGGCGGAGTACCTCGATATTGGAGACAAAGAGCTGACTTTGATGATTTATGGACTGCGGTAGACCATCTCATCCTAGATCCGGACGCCTTGTTTCATGAGGAGCCTATCCGATTGTTGGCAGATGATTTAAGAAGTTCTGTTCAAGCTTATTCCATCCTACAAATGATAGGCAATGGTGTACATAAGATATCCGAAATAGGAAACCGATTGGAAAAACATGCCACGGCATTGAGCCGACCATTTCAACAACTACAAGATTTAAACATGATTCGCAGGGATCTTCCTTTTGGCGAGTCTGAAAAAAGCTCCAAACGGGGTATTTATAAAATGGCAGACCCATTTCTTGAGTTTTATTTTCGATTTGTGCATCCTCATCGTTCTGTATTGAATGCTGGTTTAAAAGCCAGAGTATTGGAAAAAATCAAATCCGATTGGCCCTTGTTTGTTTCAAACACTTATGAACACATAGTCAGGCAAGCCATTCCTCATTCCAATTGTTTTGGAATAGAATGGGACTTGGCTCAGCGATGGTGGCCAGGGGCTGGTGATAAAATGAAACAAGAAATCGATATTATTGCTACTTCATCTGATCACAAATCTATTTTGATCGGAGAGGTGAAGTGGGAAAATAAATCTAACCTGACCCAGTTGTATACTGAACTGGATCAAAAAATTGAAAACCTGCAGCATCTTACCAAAAATAAAAAAGTATATCGTGCAATCTTTTTAAAATCAGAACCAAAAAATGCAACTCAGCTCAAAGGTTTATCATGGTTTGATGCAGATTGGGTACTCGATCATAATAAATAATTATGCATGACAAACATTATGTTTTACAAGCATATTTATTTTAATCAAGTTAAGTGACAGTGAAGAGGTGACTTCAAAGTCACCCCTTCACTGTCACTCTAATGCTTTATCATCATAAAATCCCATGTCCCGGCCTTTCAGCCATTTAGTAAAGTAAATGATCTGACCTGTATGGTAAGAGAGGTGCTCTGTCACATGAATCAGGATTTCCACTCCGGTCTTTTCGTATACCTGTACTGACCTTTTTTTCAGAAGACCTTCCTCGGACAAGGAGCTAATGATCGTGCAGGCTGATAGCAGTGTTTCATCCAGGTTTTGCATTAATTTCTGTTTCAAAATTGGACCTTTGGCTGAGAATTCTTCAGATCGCTGTCTAAAGTCTTCAGCGCCATCCAAGGTACTCAAGATGTATTGCCTTATATTGCCACTAAGGTGTAGTAAGATATTGCCTATACTATTGCTTTCGGGATTCGGTCGCCACCATACATCTTCTTCACTCAATCGATCGAGAGCAGCATGGATTTTATATTGGTTTTCATTTATGTGTGATACACAAGTGGATTTGACGGCTTCGGCAATTTCATTCATCCACCAAATATACCGAGCAGTTTACATCTGCCCCATAGCCAGAGTAAATAAGCTCAACTTGATATCTGCTGATGCTAGCAAAGGGATAGCGCATGCTTCCAAGGTAGCTCCTGTGGTCAATACATCGTCTACGAGAAGGATATGTTTTCCATTTAGATTTTTATTGTAGCGTACTTCAAAAGAGTTTTCTACATTTTTCATCCGCTCCATTCTATGGAATTGGGTCTGACTACCCGTCATTTTCTTCTTGATTAATGCTTTATCCAATACAGGGACTTGTAATACTTCTCCAATACCGCTCGCTATACGTTCCGCTTGATTGTAACCGCGGATAAATAACTTTTTTGGATGAATCGGCACCGGAATGATCAGATCCGGTATTGTCCAGTGTGATTTCATTTGATTGGCAGCTATTTTACCTAGATGAACTCCAATCTCTGGCCTGGATTCATATTTTAGTTTGTGGATCAGATGTTGTAGTCGCCCGCCAGGGGTAAATCTAAACAATGAAGCGCCATACAATACAGCGAGTCTACCTATAAATTTTTGAGTAAACTCATTTTCAAGATTCGACCAATGCGCGGTTGGTGGGATTTCGTAAGCGCATTGTACACAGAATAAATGGTCTTGCATAGATGCTTGTTCCTCACAGGCAAGACATACCTTCGGAAAAAATAAATCCAGAAGGCTATGGACTGCGCCTTTTACAAAAGCTTGACTGCCCTTGACGATAGTATTTAATGGAGAAGTTTCCACCAGATACTATTGGTATTACGTTTTATTTTTAAAGCTTCCGCTCGATATATATAATTCTCATTGGAGAGTATTACATCTAATCGCTTTTGAAATTCAGGCCCGGTATTTCCAGCTTTATATTGAGTCAAAAAGATACCAATTTCTGCATCGGGATCGCCAAGTATTTTAGCTTGAATGAAAGATTGTTCAGCTAAATCAAATTTATTAATTCTTACATAGAATTTACCCAGATAGCTTTGACTTCGTCTCTCTGCTACAGTAGGTAGGTTTTTGATCTGGTCTATAGCTAGTGCGGGTTGATCTTTATATTTAAAGGCAATAGCATCTAAAGAGTTTATATTGACATCTTCTCCTCTGGTACCAGATTCAGGAATTTCCAAAAGGTCTGCAATCATCTGATCTGGAATTTGGCGAAGATCTTGAAGTTTGTAATAGCTAAAAGACAAAAATAGTAGGATAGAGGCAGCAGCAGCCCATTTATACCACGATAAAGCCTTTATAATTTTTGACTTTGGAAGCTCTATGATGGTACCAGACTGTTGTGATTGACTTAACTTCCATTGTTCCATCTGATAGCGCAGTCCTGATGCTATTTTGATTTCGATCACCTCTTTGCAGAGCAGGAATGCTTCATAACTCGATCTGAAAGTAGGATCTTCTTCCAATTTCGTTTGAATGCTTTTCATATCCTTAGCTGGTAATTTATTTTTAGAAAATAAATCAAATTGGTCTAGCAGGGATTCGTTCAATTCGATTGGGTTCATGTTAGTTCAATTTTATGCAGTGGGTTGGATTGTATGATTTTGATCAGTTGTTGTTGACAGTCGTATTTCGCTTTTCTAGCTACAGAGGCATCGGTTAGTCCTAGTTTTTGAGCTATTTCATCCATACTATAAGATAGTTGCCAAAGTTCCAGAATGTTTTGACACCGTTGACCTAGTTTATTGATCAGGTTCTTGAGTTGATCTTTCCGCTGATCATTCATCAGGATTGCATCCGGGCTAATTGCATGTGATACCATTTCACCATCCGTAAAGTTTTCTTTCAGAGTAAGCCTCTTTTTTCTAAGATGATTCATCCATAAGTACTTGCCTATCGAATACAGATAAGAGGACAAGCTGCCTTCCAATCGAAAATTGCCCTCTCGAATATTTCGATCCAGCACGATGATCGCCTCTTGATAGAAGTCTTCTCCATCGTGCATATTTCCGTGATTGTTGGTTATCATAGAGTTGAGTTTCGTTTTGACCCCAGAGTCTAAATAGATTCTGCTTAGAGCTTGCTCTCGGTCCGCTCCGCCTTTTCTAATCAGTTCTACCAGGTTTTTATCTAGTTCTACATCCATAAGTGTAATTGCTGCCAAAAATGTCTTAAACAATAAGTTAAATAATAAAGTTAAATATAATTATTTCTAAATCAAGCCATTGTGGGAAAGAAAAATAATTTTTTTGCAATCTTTATAAAATCGACTTGTATTATTATGGTCTTTTTTGCCTTCGATTGAGTATTATAAATCAACAGTAAAGTTAAAATTTTTATAGTCCAATTCCGACTTTTATCCTTTTTGTTACATATCTTAACAGAATCTATAAATCAAAACACTTATGGCTATTGAAAAATTACCTATCGAATACCGACAAGTACACCTATATGATGAGCTCAAATACCTGGCACTTCGAGAGCGTCTCAATGATGCTCAACGTAACCAAGCACCAAACAGTATTGAATTACTCAAACTAAGTACCAAAATGAACGAAATTTTGCAAGCCGCTGAAATCAAACGTACTGCTTTTTATTCTAAAGAATCGGTACAAGCTTTTTTTGGCATTCAAGGACATTTACGCAAACAAGGACGCATTGGGCGATTCCTCGCCTACATTATCAATCCATCTTCTTATTCAAAATATTTCAAATAATAACTTATGCCCGGTTGCCCATACCCTGGACCACCATGTTATACCCTAAAAAGTACAACTTCTGGAGAGTCCAACCACTTTCAAAGTACCGCTAATATTGAAACTTATAAAGTTACCGATATAGGCTGGGAACAAAAATATTTCAAAAACCCAATTTTGTCTACTGAAAAGATTGAAGTTCGAATATTTGATATAAATAAGAGCAAAATCTTAGTAGAATTTAAAGAGGTGACTGGCAAAGATAACCTCCTCTCACTCCAAGGAGTTTATTGTTATGCTCCAAATCAGTTGGGAAATTTACGTGGAGAAAAAATTGTTGTGTATGAGTTGAAAGATTCTGAAGGCACACATGAATTTAAAATTCAAATACTATAAACTTTTTTAGCAGAATCTGGGTTTTGTTTATGGTATGATTAATGGGTGGTCAACGCTATTTTTTATTTTAATATTGGCTTCATGGGCTTCACTATTTGGTGGAGAACCTATTGACCTTCAAAAATTACGTGATAAAATAAATATGTATGATAATGCAGGTGCTTATCATTTGGTGATAGAACATGCTAAAAATTTATATAGCATTGCTGCTGGCCTTCCGCGGGATTCTGTGAATTCAGAATTTCGCTCTGATGCATTAATGTTTCAATTAGATCGATATAAAGGGTCTAACCCTAATCTGTATGAAGAAACATTCAAAGTATTTGAACGTGAATATCATGAAAATCATGCTAAAAGTGTTGGAACTGTCTTTAGCTATTACATTTATAAATACGGCCTTCATAAACTGCAAGATGACTACAAAGCACAACTTTTAGTCTTAGACGAGGCTGAAAAGTACCTTATAAAACATAGCAGACAAATGGATCACCAATCCTTTGTATTCAGAAAAATGTTGGTGTACTATCGTAGAGGAGATGTGTATCTCAAAGAAAACAATTATAGCCTTGCACGAATCCAATACGAATTGGCACGCAGTGTGTCGAAAGAAGTGGATGCGCTTCATGCTGAACTACAGAACATGTACTTTGATTATGAACGGCTTCAGTTGATCAATCTTTTTAAGTTAGCCGTATTCTCCAATGATATTCATTCAATCCATAGAATTTATATTCAACTCCATAAAAAAAGAAAGAAGTCATTCTATGAAAACACGTGGAATCACGAACTAATTCAGGCCTTACTTTATGGCAATAATATTCCGATTCAACAGATGAAGGCCATTCTTCCTCAGCTTGCATCCAATGAATTATTAAAAAAAGATCCACTAAGCATTATAAAAATAAGTCAATATTTTTTAGATAACAATTTACCATCTGAAGCAGAATTTTATAAAGAAAAAGCACAATTATTACTACCTCTATTTTCAAATAGCCTCCAGACCAATGTTGAATATAATTTGCTTTGTGCATCGATTGCTTTAAAGAGGTATAACCTGTTAGAAATGGATTCTTTGATTAAGAGCTCTAAAAAATTGTTAGTGGATATTAAAAAAGCATCGTCTGCTTTTAACATTAGAGGAAGTCGTAAAGATTATTTGACTTTCATGCAAAAAGCTACAGCCTTGTATAATCAAGCCTATAAAAAATCTGGAGATCGATCTTTATTGCTACAATGCGCTACCTTGACAGACGAAGCTATTAACACATTGTATTATTTGCGCCTGGATCTTCCGGATGAGTCAGACCGGACCTTACTATTAACACAATTGACGGATTTATGTGAAAGAGCATTATTCAATTATTCCGAGCTATTTAAAATATCGAAGCCCACTAAGGATCAGACTTCAATACTTATTAATTACATGGAGACGAATAAGTCGTTCAATTTATTATTGAATCGGCAGGTAAAGTATAGTGCATCCTCTTTTGAAAAAGAAGCGTTGAATTCAATAGAAGAGCGGTTGAAACTTCTAGATCTACATCTTGCCGAAGGTATAGGCAATCCTGATTCATTAATTTACAAAAAATCCATTCTGGTAGATTCTTCTATGAAAGCGTGGGAACGAGCTTTAGTCCAAAGTAAGATCAATCCTGTATTAAATATTGATCAAGTGACCAATGCTTTAAATGCTAATCAATGTATATTAGAATATTTTTATTCTGGAAATAATATTTATTTACTATTAATTAATAAAAAAAATGTCATTTTTAAAAAAATAGAGGTAAGTCAAAGCAATTTGGATATCAATGAGCAGCTGCTTAAATTGGGCAATTATATCGAAGAAAGCTCACTGGCTCAGGATTTATCATTAAAAGACTACAGTCAAACTGCATCCTTGATTTATAATACATTAATCGAACCTGTGGAGGACAAACTTTTGCCGGAAGTCATCATTATACCTGATGCTAATATGTCCACCTTGCCCTGGGGAGCACTATTGACATCCTTACCAAACTCTTTAGATTGTAGACTTTGGCCCTATTGGATCAAAAAAAATACGCTAGCTACTCAACATTCGCTTTCCTTGTGGTTAGCGGGTTCGGCCATTCAACAGCGTAATAGGATCTCACCAATTCCCATTTCAGCTTATGGTCCTTATTTTGAAAATTTAAAATATAATATAGAAGAGTGTATTGAATTAGATAAACTGATTAAGGGAAATTTATATTTAAAAGAGGAAGCAACAGTTAAAAACTTCTTTGATCAAGCCCCTCAATCAAAAATAATTCATATTTCAAGCCATGCTAAATCGAATGTAAAATATGAAGATTCTTCCTCTATTCAATTTGAAGAAGGGATCATTTATGGTGGAGAAATAGAACAACATGAATTATCCGCTGACCTGGTATTTCTAAGTGCTTGTGAAACAGGCATCGGCAAAGTCATTACGGCAGAAGGGGTGATGAGTTTTGCACGTGCATTTTTTAATGCAGGTGCTGGAGCTGTCATCAGTACCTTATGGAAGATAAATGATCAGAAAAGTTTGGATCAAGTCGTTCAGATCTATCGAAATCTAATAAAAGGGCAATCGAAAAACGTGGCTATAAGATCCATGCAATTGCAATATTTAAAAAATGTGTCTAATCCAAAGTATGCCTTTCCTTATTACTGGGCGGCTTATCAATGTCAAGGTGACTTGAAGCCCATATTCAAAATCAGTGTTTTGAGTACAGGATATTTCCAAATCGCTTTATCCGTAATCGGTATTCTAGGTTTGTGTCTATTTTTCAAACGAAAATGAAAGAACAGAAAGCACTGCCTTTTCACCATAACGGACGAAATTAAGATCAAATCGCCCAAGCCCCTCCGACTTCTGTCAACGGGATACAAGCTTTGTATTCTCCGGGTATTGGCAAATACTTTAACAGCTTGGTAGCGCCTTCCTCTGAAGTACAGTATCCAGTAATCGTCAATTCTTTGGCCATATCATAAAATGGTTTATGAGCCGGCTGATCTTTTCGATTCCGCATTTCATCATCCATTGTTTTGACCATTTCTTTACGTTGATCATTGGTCAATTTACCGAAGGTCTTTCCAAACTTAGATTTTGCGTCTTCATCGAGTTTGGATAGGCCATCTGCAAATACTTTTTGAGCCTCAGGTTTAAAAACATCCTTGAGCATCACATCAATAAATCGATCGACCTTCGCGTCTTTTGCACCAGGAGTTTTACCGGTAGGCAATATTGTTTCACAAAGTTCACTTAGACTCTTTGCATGATCTTTATTGATAAATGAAGGAGTCCAGTCCGATGTAGGGTCGGCTTTACAACCATTGAGTACTCCTGAGATGGTTGCAGCAGACAATGAGCCTCCGAGGAGGATGCTACTGATTCTTAATGCTTCTCTTCTATCCATGATAGGCTTTATTGATTGGATTAATGAATATGGATTATAGGTTTCTTCGTTTGAGTTCTTGTACGGCGTGGTCCGCGGCACGAGCGGTGAGTGCCATATAAGTAAGAGATGGATTGACACACGCGGCTGAAGTCATGGCAGATCCATCGGTTACATAGACATTAGTACAATCCCATACTTGATTGTATTTATTAAGGACACTGTTGTTGGAAGTGGTACCCATACGTGCAGTACCCATTTCATGGATACCGAGGCCTGGAGTATTGTCTTTAGGATCATTTAGATTAATGTTTTTGACGCCACTAGCTTCTAACATTTCACCTGCTGAAGTGATCATGTCTTTGCGCATATTCAACTCATTTTCTTTAAACTCACAGTCGAAAGTGACAGTAGGCTGACCCCATTTATCCACTACTTCTTTATTGAGCGTCATTTTATTTTCATGATAGGGTAGGGTCTCTCCAAATCCGGTAAATCCCATGGTCCATTGACCTGGTTGACTTAAGTTTTCTTTTAAATCCTCTCCGATTCCTAATTCTTTTACAGCTCGTTGCCAATTAAGCCGCGATGCACCTCCTTGATAGCCAAACCCGCGGACATAATCTTTTTGTGTGTCTTTGCCTACATTTCTGAATCGAGGCAAGTAGATACCACCGGGTCGACGGCCCAGGTAATACATATCTTCAAATCCGGGTACTTCACCACTCGCACCAGCTCTAAAATGATGATCCATCAAATTATGCCCAAGTTCTCCGCTCGAAGATCCTAAGCCATCTGGATAAGCTTCGGAAGCAGAATTCATAAGTATCCAAGTAGAATTAATAGTAGATGCGCACAGGAATATCACTTTAGCATGAAACTCCATACTTTCTTTACTTTCAGCATCGATGACTCGTACTCCAGAGGCCTTTTTCGCTTTGGTATCATAGATAACGGCATTTACTATAGAATTAGGTCTTATCGTAAGATTACCAGTTTTTTCAGCAGCAGGTAAAGTAGATGATAAAGAACTAAAATAGGCGCCATATGGACAGCCACGAATACAAAGATTTCTAAATTGACATTTGGTACGACCCTCATGATCCTGGGTTAAGTTGGCTACACGACCTACTGACATTACTCTACCATTAAATTTGGCACCTATGCTTTGTCGTATTTTTTTCTCGACGCAGTTGGGCTCAATAGGTGGCAAAAAATGCCCATCAGGCAATTGTTCTAAGCCTTCTTTCTGGCCACTGATACCAGCAAATTTCTCGACATAAGTATACCAAGGTTCAAGATCTTTGTATCGAATAGGCCAATCTGTCCCATGACCATCTTTTTTATTAGCATTAAAATCAATATCACTATGCCTATAGGAATGTCGACCCCACATGATAGATCGTCCTCCGACATGGTAACCCCTAATCCAATCAAATCGTTTGACTTCTGAATATGGGCTTTCGGTGTCTTTTACCCACCAATGCTTCGTGGCAGGATTTACAGTATAGCCGGTGCGGTTTTGTTTTTCATAGTCTTTGAGCTCTTCTTGAGTTAATCGATTATTATTAGCTATTTGCCATGGAGCTAGGGCCGCGGTAGGATATTCACCATGTTTTACCATTCTGCCCCGTTCTAAGACTAATACTTTTAGACCTTTTTCTGTCAACTCTTTGGCAGCCCATCCTCCTGAGATTCCCGAGCCTACCACTATAGCATCATACGTGTTTTCTGTTTTTAGATCTGAATTGAAGTACATCTATGTTAGTTTTTTTAATATTTTATTCAAGTGATAAAAATATAAAAACTTTTTGGTTAGCTTCAAATAACTCTTTATTTTAAAATATTTAAAATGTAAATGGTATTTTACTGAGGCTAAAAAATAAAGTTTTTTTCAAAAATCTAAGGTGAGGTAAATTCTTTGATATTCAGTCGCTTAGAACTACCCATTTTTGCCGGAAGGCCAAAAAAAGATTGGAATTCAATCCTTTAGGTCAATAATTCTTCAGAGATAGTTTGCTTAAATGGAAAATTAAATATACTTTTGCGGCTCTTTTTATCAAAGATAAATACATTATCAAAGTGAATACATTATCTTATAAGACCATTTCCGCCAAGAAGGCCGACTTCGACGGTAAGCGAAAATGGTTTGTAGTAGACGCTGATGGTCTTACTCTTGGCAGGTTATCTACTAAAATCGCTTCTATACTCAGAGGCAAAACCAATCCATCTTATACTCCTCATGCTGACACTGGTGATTTCGTCATCGTCACTAATGTAGAAAAAGTGAGGATGACCGGCAAAAAAATGGT
>JAYSTG010000166.1:0-4891 GCA_043719965.1 Saprospiraceae bacterium
GCTATATGGGGCGATAAGACGACTTGATTCATCTGATAAAGTCGAGTATACATCGCCTCCTCTGCTTCTGAAAAAGTGTTGGTCTTTTCGTTTTCAAATACATCAAGACAAGCCCCTCCAATATGACCAAGCTCCAGTGATTCTATTAAGGCTATCGTATCTATGACATGACCGCGAGAAGTATTTAGGATGATTGTACCTTGTTTGCAATGCTCAAAAAAACTTGCGTTAGCATAATGTACAGTCTCTGCAGCCCAGGGCAGATGAAAACTTATGATATCAGCTTTTGACAAGATTTGTTCTTTGCTCGCTGCTTTCGCATAAGGATATTCTTCTAGAAAATTGGTTTTATACTTATCATGGACCAATATGACCATGTCCAGGCTTTGGAGTTTTTTAGTGAATTGACTCCCAGTCTCTCCAAACCCTACGATTCCAATTGTTTTACCGGATAATTCCCAACCCCTTCTTGCTTCCCTTGTCCACTTCTGCTGTCGCACATCACCATCTGCTCTCACCAATTGCCGAGCTAATGCGAGCAACATGCCTAGGGCGTGCTCTGCCACAGCATTTTTATTTCCTTCCGGCGAAAAATAAACTTTTATTCCACGGGATTCGGCATAAGATATATCCACAACTTCACGACCGGAGCCCAATCGGGCTATGAACTTCAATTGAAAGGCCTGATCTATGAAAGTCGGGTTACAAATAATTTTGCTATTTATGATCAAACCCGTGTAATCATGGACTATTGCTTGAACTTCGGGATGTGTTATAGCCGGTTGAAAGTCGACTTGATAGTGTTTTTCAAGGGATTGTATGAGTATAGGGTGAACATCATCAGTGATCAGTACCTTCGGTTTGGTCATCGTACCGCCAAAGGTATAAATTTGTGATTTTCAGGTCCATCAAATTTGTAATAAACAGTAGATCAATCATAAGGCTATTTGGGGGTCAAAATCATATCTTTGACCGTTTTTTAAAAAACTTTATCAAAAGATGCCACGAGATCATTCGATTCATTCTGTTTTAATCATAGGAAGTGGTCCGATTATCATCGGGCAAGCATGTGAATTTGATTATTCCGGTACGCAGGCCTCCAGATCCTTACGGGAAGAAGGCATAGAAGTATCTCTCATCAATTCCAATCCAGCCACCATCATGACTGACCCTGTGACCGCAGATCATATCTATTTGTGGCCACTTACGGTCGAAAGTATCATCAAAATCCTAGAAGAACGAAAAATTGACGCCGTACTGCCCACCATGGGGGGACAGACCGCACTCAACCTGGCCGTGGAGGCCTCCAGGCAAGGAGTTTGGGAAAAATACAATGTTCGCATGATCGGCGTCGACATCGATGCTATACAATTGGCGGAGAATCGGGAGCTCTTCAGAGACCATGTGAAGAAATTAGGAATGGCAGTCCCCCCGTCTCATATCGCCAATTCTTTTTTAGAGGGCAAAAATGGAGCTCAAAAAATTGGATTCCCTTTAGTCATTAGGCCTTCCTATACTCTAGGCGGGACCGGTGGTGGCATTGTAATGAAAGAAGACGAATTTGACGAAGCACTTCGACGAGGCTTGGATGCAAGTCCGACTCATGAAGTATTAGTGGAGAAAGCGGTATTAGGTTGGAAGGAATTTGAATTGGAGCTATTGAGGGATATGAACGATAGCGTAGCCATCATATGTACTGTAGAAAATATGGATCCGATGGGCATTCACACCGGCGACAGCATCACTGTGGCTCCGGCTATGACCTTGTCGGATACTGCCTTTCAGAAAATGCGGACAGACGCGATCACCTTGATGCGGTCTATGGGTAATTTTGCAGGAGGCTGTAATGTTCAGTTTGCCCTCAATCCGGAGACAGAAGATCTGATCGTGGTAGAAATCAATCCTAGAGTATCCAGGTCATCCGCGTTGGCCAGCAAAGCTACCGGGTATCCTATAGCTAAGATTGCGGCCAAGCTCGCTATCGGCTATCATCTGGATGAATTAAAAAATCAAATTACTAAAACCACCTCTGCTTACTTTGAACCCACCCTGGATTATGTAATTGTAAAAATGCCACGCTGGGATTTCGAAAAATTCCCTGGAGCAGACCATAAGTTGGGACTTCAAATGAAATCAGTAGGGGAAGTCATGGCCATCGGTCGCAGTTTTTTGGAAGCTCTGCAAAAAGCCTGTCAATCCCAAGAAAATAGACGGATGGGTCTTGGAGCTGACAAAAAAGAATGGATCCAGACTCAAGATATCTTAAAACGATTGGAGGTAGCCTATGATGATCGTATATATCGCATCAAAGACGCTATGCGATTGGGCGTACCAGAAAAAACAATTCATAAACTGACTCAGATCGATCCTTGGTTTTTAAAACAAATCAAGCGACTGATCCGTATCGAAGACGAGCTGATGCGATTTAATGTAGCTGAAGATATACCCGCCGATTTTCTTAGAGAGATGAAAGTGATGGGCTATACCGATGGTCAGATAGCCTGGTTACTCCGGATCAATGAGAAAGAAGTAACCCGTCATCGTATGAAGCTAGGGATCACGCGTACCTTTAAAATGGTGGACACCTGCGCAGCAGAATTTGAAGCCAAGACCCCGTACTACTATTCCACATTTGATCATGAAAATGAGTCAGTCCCTTCTGATAAGAAAAAAATTGTCGTATTAGGTTCAGGGCCCAATCGTATTGGTCAAGGGATTGAATTTGATTATTGTTGTGTCCATGGGCTGCTAGCCATAAAAGAAGCTGGCTTTGAATCTATTATGGTCAATTGTAATCCTGAGACCGTATCGACTGATTTTGATATCGCAGATAAACTTTATTTTGAGCCTGTCTATTGGGAGCATCTCAAAGAAATCCTGGAATTAGAAAAGCCCGAAGGAGTCATCGTGCAACTCGGAGGCCAGACTGCGCTCAAATTGGCTGAAAACATGCATCTTGATGGCATTAAGATCATAGGGACTTCCTTTAATAGTCTGGATATCGCCGAGGATCGAGGTCGATTCTCAGATTTACTCAAAGAATTAGAAATTCCATATCCGGAATACGGGACTGCTCGGGATGCAGATGAGGCGATCGCAGTGGCCCGGCGCACTGGATATCCTGTCCTGGTACGACCATCATATGTCTTAGGTGGCCAAAAAATGCGCATCGTCATCAATGACGATGAGCTTGAGACGCATGTGCTATCTATATTTAAACACATGCCTGAAAACAAGGTATTGATAGATCAATTTCTCGAACGGGCCAAAGAGGCAGAGATAGACGGCATATTTGATGGCGATGAATTCCACATTATGGGTGTCATGGAGCACATCGAACCTGCAGGGGTCCATTCGGGCGATAGCAATGCCGTCCTTCCTCCTTATAGTCTGTCTCCAGAAGAGATCGACACCATGTCTTTCTATGCGGAGAAAATAGCTCGATCTTTAAATATCAAAGGTCTGATCAACATCCAATTTGCCATCAAGGATCATCATGTCTATGTCATAGAGGCCAATCCTCGAGCTTCCAGGACTACCCCATTTATCGCCAAAGCATATCAAGTACCTTATCTCAACATCGCCACCCATGTCATGATGGGGACCAAAAAAATTAAAGATTTTACGATCGTCAAAAAGCTTGAAGGCTATGCTATTAAAGTACCCGTATTCTCCTTTGATAAATTCCCGCACGTAGATAAACAGCTGGGCCCGGAGATGAAGAGCACCGGCGAAGCGATTCATTACATCAAAGATCTAAAAGATCCCTATTTTAGAAAACTGGTCAGTGAAGCCAGTATGTATCTGAGTCGATAATATTGCGGTTATATTTGTTTAAAAAAGAACAGATATAAATGAAAAGCTTAATTTTGGCCACTCTTTTGCTAATAATATGAGGGGGCATTAGCTCAGCTGGCTAGAGCGCTTGCATGGCATGCAAGAGGTCGTCGGTTCGACTCCGATATGCTCCACATTGAAAATGAAAAGAGCTACGAAAATATTTTCGTAGCCCTTTTTTTATTTGCCAAAAAAAGGCAATCATCCGGTGTAAAATTTCTCTTAGGGATTATGCGTTTTGTCTTAATGTAGAAAAACTCATTAAAGCTGATGATCGATAATGTTCAACTCTACATACTTATTCCCTATCTATTTTGTATAACCTTCCAGCATCTGTAATAGCATACAGTGCATTATCAGTTCCCTGGGTAATTTCGCGGAATCGTTGATTCTCGCCTGCGAGCAATCGTTCTTCACCAACAATCTTGTTGTTCACTATAACAAGTCGAGCGATATGCTGACCGCTCAGAGCTCCTATAAAAAGATTGTTTTCCCACTCGGCGATGCGGTTGCCTTTGTAAAATGTCATTCCACTGGGCGAGATGACTGGATCCCAATAGTATGCAGGTTGCTCCATGCCCTCCTCTTGCTGGATACCTGCACCTAAGATCTGACCGCTGTATTCTATACCATAGGTGATAACAGGCCATCCATAATTTGCACCTGCCTCTACGCGATTGATTTCATCACCGCCGCGCGGTCCATGCTCACTTTGCCATAGGTCGCCAGTCACTGGATGAATTGCTAAACCCTGTGGATTTCTATGACCCATGCTGTACAATTCTGGTATTGCTCCGGCTCTATTAAAATTTGGATTGCCTGGAGCGGGTTGGCCATCTTTAGTGATGCGAACAATCTTACCAAGAGCTCCAGTATAAGATTGAGCTAAAACTCGTGTTGATACCGATGACCGCTCTCCAGTGCTTACATAAAGGGCTCCGGTTGCATCAAATAAGATGCGGCCACCATAATGTAAAGTGCTAGCGTCCGCCGGAGTAGCACGGTAGATGATCTTCGCGTTTTCAATGGAAGACTCATTATCTGAAAGTCTCCC
>JAYSTG010000167.1:0-1919 GCA_043719965.1 Saprospiraceae bacterium
GAAAAGACCGGCTGGACCTATATACATATTCCTGGCGCTAAGGCAGCAAAACTGAGTAAACTAAAAACTTCATTTCGAGTCAAAGGATTCATTGACAAGATAGCAATACATCAAATGGCCATCCTGCCTATGGGTGATGGCAACTTTATACTACCTGTCAATGGAAATTTGAGAAAGATATTAAAGAAAAAACATCGGGATCCGGTAGTAATAAGACTTGATTTTGACCCTGAAGCATTGCTTCCTGATGAAGATTTTTTGGCTTGCCTCTATGAATTACCCAAAGCTGTCAAAATGTTTGAATCTTTACCTAAAGGTCACCAAAATTATTTCACGAATTGGATACGGTCGGCGAAAACTCAAAACACTAAGGCCAATCGAATAGCTAAAGCCATTGACGCTTTAAATAGATCACTAGGATATGGCGAAATGATCAGAGAAAAATAGGCTGTCTAATTGAACGGGTATTAATAAAATCATATAAGCGCTCCATATGATCCAGGTGGGGAATATCTAAATTCATGATCTTTTGATTACGGCCATGATGGGTAAATCCGACTACCTGCATACCTGCTGCAATAGCGGCTTGAGCACCAGGAACACTATCCTCGACGACCAAGCAATGTGCAGGATCGACCGCCATATATTTACTAGCTGCCCAATGCAAATCAGGTTCTGGTTTCCATTTTTGAATATCATAGGCGCTGAAGATATGATCTTCCTGAAAATATTGGATCAGGCCACTTGTAGTGAGATTGGCTATGATCGTATGTTTTGGACCATTGGAAGCTACCACTTTTGGATGTTTAAGCTCTTCCAGGACTTGGTGAATTCCAGGGATAGGTTGCATCTCTGTGGCAAACACTTCTGCACTTTTCTGTTTATAGATGGTAGCGAACTCCGGTGGAAGAATGCGCATATTGGTTTTTTCTACGTACTCGACACAAGATGCAAATCTTGACCCTGGAAAATGTTCCCATGCTTCTTCTTCAGTGAGTTCAAACCCAAATTTTCGAACTTCACTGATAAAAATTCGATTTGCTAATTGCTCTGTATCGACCAGGACTCCATCACAATCGAAAATGATTAATTCTATAGTTTGGGACATATGTTATTTTTGATTAATAATATAGCGAATTAAAGTAAATGAGCCATGATGTGATCTAGGATTCTTTTGCCGTGATCTCTGGTGTTTTCGATAAACCACTTATTGGTTTTTAGGCCACCAATAATTACCCCAGCAAGGTAGAGGCCGGATATATTAGATTCAAGTGTAATTTCATCATGTACTGGAGTGCGATATTCATCAGATTGAAATCGGATACCTGTTTTGCTTAAAAATTCATAGTCCGGTTGATACCCAGTCATAGCTAGAACAAAATCATTGGAAATTTGCTTTAATTGCCCTTCATGGCGTATGACGAGATGCTTAGCTTGGATTTCAGTCACCTCAGTTTTGAAATAAACGAGGATACTTCCTTCTTTTATTCTGTTTTCAATGTTGGGTTTGATCCAATATTTGATGCTGTCTTTTAGATTAAAATCTCGAATGATCATAGTCACCTTAGCGCCTTTTTGCCAACATTCCAAAGCGGCATCGCAGGCGGAGTTTCCCCCACCAATCACGGCTAAATTTTGACCAAAATAAGGATGCGGATCATTATAATAATGCTTGACTTTAGGTAAATTTTCCCCAGGGACATTTAGCTTGACCTCTCGGTCATAGAATCCAGTAGCTATAACTACTTTTTTAGCCTGATACGATTGTCGGCTGCTTTGTATATGAAACAGGTCCATATCTTTTTTTACACTTAATACTTCCTCATATAATCTTAGAGATAGTCCTTTGGACTGTACTACTCGACGATAATATTCCAAAGCTTCTGACCTGGTAGGCTTCTCTGTGTGTGAAATGAAAG
>JAYSTG010000168.1:0-14178 GCA_043719965.1 Saprospiraceae bacterium
CTGGTAACATTTGTTTATTAAATACCTCACTGAGCTCCCGTTGATGACTATTGACTAAGGTCAGAATAGCCTTAAGTAGTTCTTCTGGTTTGAATTTGAGTGCTTTTTTGGTGCGTTTACCCGCCTTGATTAAATTGCGAATTTGAGCAACCCGTACTTTAAAAAACTCTTCAAGATTAGAGGAATAAATAGCCAAAAATTTTAGCCTGTCCAACAAAGGCACGCTTAGATCTTTTGCTTCCTGAAGTACTCTGTGATTGAAAGATAACCAACTGAGATCCCTTTCATAAAAGGGCGAATTTTTATGTGTCATAAAAGTATGAAGGCCACAAATTAACCTTAAAAAGGCCAAATTATAACCACTCGCTCATATTAATTTATCCTATATCAATGTGGTCTTTGGAAAACAACTAACTACATATTTTTTATTTTCTGTTATTTGATTATTTAAAGCCCGTGGATGACCTAGAGCGTATGAGATTTTTACCTTTGCAAAACAAAATATTTGTACAAACCGAGAACGAACATTGCGATTTTCCTGGAATTATTTCGGCTCTGTAATAATGAAAACAGTAATATCATCATGAAAAGAAAAAAAATAATAGCAGGTAATTGGAAGATGAATACCTCTATATCAGAAGGAATAGCATTGGCTGCTAAATTGGTCGCGGGACATATTACTTCTGATCCGCAGATGATCATAATCCCGCCTTTCACACATTTATTGACTATCAAAAGCATTTTAGACGGTAGCCCGATAGTCGTAGGAGCTCAAAATTGTCATCAGGAAGCGAAAGGCGCTTTTACGGGCGAGGTCTCGGCTCCTATGTTGAAATCATGCGAAATCCTTTATGTTATCGTTGGTCACTCTGAGCGCCGCCAATATTTCATAGAAGACGATGCGGTACTTGCAAAAAAATTAATTGCAATATTAGGTCAAAATCTTATCCCAATATATTGTATTGGAGAATCACTGGATACTCGCAATGCTGGATTACAAAATAAATTTGTACTCGAACAGCTTCAGGCTGGTTTGTTTCACCTATCCGCTTCAGATTTTTCAAAAGTGATATTAGCTTATGAACCCTTATGGGCAATAGGTACCGGAGTAACTGCCAGTCCTCAACAAGCTCAAGATATGCATGCTTTTATTCGGGCACAGATCCAACTCCACTATGGCGTGCAGGTCGCCGATCATACCAGCATATTATATGGAGGAAGTGTCAAAGGGTCGAATGCTAAGGATATATTCGCAGGGGCAGATGTTGATGGAGCCTTGGTGGGCGGTGCATCTCTTGACTATGATGATTTCTTGAAGATTGCGAATGGGTTTTAGGTGTAGGTTAGTTTTGTGTGGACGCATCCGATTAAAACCAGTCAGCTCCCAAGCTAGCCTGATTCCTTAGAATTTACTGGAACTCCATAAATTATTTTTAAAAAAAATTACCAATTTATATATTAATACCTATATTTGAGCCAGAAACATATATAATTTATTCATAATATGAATCAACTGGCAGTCAGATTGCACGAATGTATCTTAGCACTTTGTGCTCAAGGTAAAGTGCAATCATTCAGACATTTTGCCCAGACCCTCGACTATCTGCCTGAAAATCTTGATGATATACTCAAAGGTTCAATAGAGATTAGTCACGATATCATTCGTAAGACTTGTAAACTTTACGATGTCAATATTGCTTATTTACAACATGGCACAGTACCCAAGTTCAATCCCGAAGTGACCAATAAAGATTTTCGTATTCTCACCATAGTCACCGATGTGCATAATGAAGAACGAATAGTCCATGTGCCAGTACCAGCACAAGCCGGCTATGTCAGTGACCTTGCCGACCCAGTATTCTTCGGCGAATTACCTACTTACTCGTTGCCTGATTTTAGATTCAGTCAAGGCACCCATCGTTCGTTTGATGTGTCCGGCAGCAGTATGGAGCCTTCACTAGAAGATGGAGATATCGCTGTATGTAGCTTTATCGAACCTAGTCACTGGATGTATGGCATCAAAGATGATCATGTCTACGTGATCGTTACGACCACTGATGTCGTGGTGAAGCGTGTTAAAAACCAACTAAGAACTCATCAATCCTTACAACTCATTTCAGACAACGAGTCTTATCGATCCTACCACCTACCTGCTGAAAACATAAGAGAAATATGGTATGTAAGGATGAAAATTTCTCCATTTTCTCATGGTAGATCGTACAATCCGTTGGAAGAAATCGTTCAATCCCAGGAACAAGTCATTCATGAACATCAAGAAATGATCCGATTTTTAAAGCAGACTATCGAAAAATTTTCCATTGTAAATTAAAGCCCATTTATTTTACAACATGAAATCTATTAAAATTACCGGCGAGGTGCAATTTATTAATTTAGCTACTGGCTTTTGGGCTATTGTCACCGATCGGGGTGAAAAATACAGGCCCATCCATATGCCAGATCAACTAAAAATAGATGGTAAAAAAATCACATGCAGGGTCAAACCTATTGCAGAAGAATTCTCGATCATGATGTGGGGGACGCCTGTAAAGATCGTGATGTTCGAGACTTGATGAAGTGTACAAATCTTTCTTTAAAAAGCCCTAGGCTAATACAAACTTTGTATTCGATTCATAGGTCTCCCCGGGATCTAATTTCACTGAAGGAAAAGAATCAATATTAGCAGCATTCGGGAAGCCTTGCGTTTCCAAACAAAGTCCGGAAAAAGCACTATACATTTTATCAGCTTTGCCTCTAATATTCAAATGATTACCACTATAGAATTGAATGCCTGGTTGATCAGTGAAAATAGCAACAGATCGTCCATTTTTATTACTTTTTATTATAGCTTGTGGTTGTTTGCCGGATGAATCATTCAGGATGTAATTGTGATCAAAGCCATTTGCAAATTTTATCAGATGATGGTCCATCAATAAATTGGAAGCAATCGGAATAATTCGACTAAAATCCAAAGGGGTATTCAATACGGGTTGGATTTCACCGGTTGGTACTAGATCTTCATCCATGATGGTGAAAGTATCAGCATTAATGTACAACTCATGTTCCAAGATATCTGATGATCCATCCAGATTGAAATAAGGATGGCATGTCAAATTGCAAATCGTGGTATGATCTGTGGTAGCAGTATAATGGATAATAATTTCATTCTTGTCATTCAAGCTAATAGTGGCGCATGCTGATAAATTCCCGGGGTAGCCCTCCTCCAGGTGTCTGCTCAATAGGAGCATACTGACACTAGCTTCGTCTAAGGTCCATTGCGGAGTGGCTCGCCATATTTTTTGATTAAAACCATTAAATCCACCATGTAATTGATGAGGTGGTATATTGGCACCAAGAGGATAATCAAGACCATCAAATTGAATGCTGGCTCCCCTAATTCTGTTACAGCATCTTCCTGCAGTGCTTCCAAAAAAGCTTTTATCCTCAAACCATTGTTCTATCCGATCGTATCCGAGCAATATGTCGTCAGTACCCTGGCCATCACTTTTAGGCCATAAAATTGAAAGAATAGTACATCCATAGTTAGATAGATGGACTTCAAATCCGTGATCATTAATAAGGTGATATTCTTCTACATAATGTCCATCTTTTACGAATGGAGTACGGATTACTTTCACTTGCATCATGTAAAAGTATTACTATTGCTTAGAAAATTTTTACCTCTATGGCATGCTGTAAAAAATTTGTTTTGATATTTAGCTGTTTTCATTGGTCTCTGTGGAGTCAATCCTATTTATTAAAGCCTGATAGGGTATTTGATGGTGAAGAAATACACCATGGTTGGCAAGTCTCTATTCAAGGTGATAAAATTCTGGAAGTGGGTCCTGGATTAATAGTTACCTCGGTGACAAAAATCATTGACCTCAAGGGCATGACCCTGATGCCAGGTATGATTGAGGGCCATAGCCATATTCTATTACATCCTTATAATGAAACCAACTGGAATGATCAAGTACTATTCGAATCCGAAGCGGAACGGATTCTAAGGGCTCAAAACCACCTCAAAGCAAGCTTGATGGCAGGCTTTACTACGCTTCGTGACTTAGGTACAGAAGGAGCATCCTATGCTGATATTGGTATCAAACAAGCTTTGCTAAAAAACATAATTGTAGGTCCTGACCTCTTATGTGCTGGTAAAGCCATAGTAGCTACCGGCAGTTATGGCCCTAAAAGCTTGGCTTTTAAAGCCCCATTAGGAGCAGAGGAGGCAGATGGAAATGATCTTATTCAAGTCGTGCGAAATCAAATAGGACATGGCGTGGATCTCATTAAGATTTATGCAGATTATCGATGGGGCCCTTTTGGTATGGCTATGCCTACTTTTTCAATACAAGAAATTAAATTGATCGTCGAAACTGCCTCCAGTAGTGGTCGGGATGTCGTAGCACATGCTTCTACCAAAGAGGGAATGCGTCGAGCAATATTAGGAGGAGTAAAAACCATAGAACATGGAGATGAAGGTGATGCTGAAATCTTTAATCTCATGAAGGAATATCATGTGGCTTTATGTCCCACATTAGCAGCAGGAGAGGCTATATTAAGCTATCGAGGATGGGATAAAACTACAGATTCTATTCCCAATCGAATCAAGGAGAAAAAAGAAAGCTTTCGTCAAGCACTATTAAGTGGTGTGCATATCATCATGGGAGGAGATGTGGGTGTATTCAGACATGGTGATAATGTCAGAGAACTATTTTTAATGAAAGAATACGGAATGAGTACTAAAGAAATCTTGAAAAGTGCCACTGCTGGCAATGCATCTACATTTGGGTTGAAACTTAAAGGTCGAATCCAAGCTGGATATATAGCCGATCTCATAGCTTGCACCGGAAACCCAGTAGAACTTATAGAATCCTTAAGGGAAGTCACGTTGGTGATGAAATCTGGTAAACTCATAAGCCAATAACTGTCGTTTTGGCAGAAAAATATATCCATTCAATGACAGAATATTGTTATTAGAGTCAAATCTTGGTGCATTTTGGCAAAATAAACCATTGGCATATCTATTGATTGTGAGTAATCGTATCACTAAAAGAATAAAAATAATATGGGAAAAATAATAGGAATAGACCTGGGTACTACGAATTCTTGTGTATCAGTCATTGAGGGGAACGAACCTACAGTCATAGCTAATGATGAAGGAAGACGAACGACCCCATCCATCATAGGATTTATGGACAACGGAGAACGGAAGGTAGGTGACCCTGCCAAAAGACAAGCTATCACCAATCCTACAAGAACGGTTTATTCCATTAAACGATATATGGGCCGTCGATTTGCTGAAGTGGCAGAGGAGATGAAAAGAGTGCCATACAAAATCACTAAAGGTGATAATGACACGGTTCGTGTAGAGATTGATGGAAGAAAATATACACCACAAGAGATCTCTGCAATGGTACTGCAAAAAATGAAAAAAACTGCAGAAGATTTTCTTGGACATGAAGTCACAGAAGCAGTGATCACTGTACCTGCATATTTCAATGATTCACAGCGTCAGGCTACTAAAGAAGCTGGTGAAATCGCTGGTTTGACTGTAAAAAGAATTATAAACGAGCCTACTGCTGCTGCTCTAGCATATGGTATGGACAAGAAAAATAAGGACATGACTATCGCAGTCTATGACCTTGGTGGAGGTACTTTTGATATCTCTATTTTGGACTTGGGCGATGGTGTATTTGAAGTAAAATCTACGAATGGCGATACCCACCTCGGAGGTGACGATTTTGATGGAGTGATTATTGATTTTCTTGCTGATGAATTTAAAAAACAGGAAGCCATCGATCTTCGTAAAGATCCTATGGCCCTGCAGCGCCTGAAAGATGCAGCAGAACGAGCTAAAATTGAGCTTTCCTCTTCTCCTGAGACATCTATCACTTTACCCTATGTGACTGCAGTAGATGGCGTCCCGAAACATTTAGATGTAAAACTGAGCAGAGCAAAATTTGAACAGTTAGTAGATCATCTAGTTCAACGGTCTATCAAGCCATGTGAGCAGGCATTAAAAGATGCTGGACTTACCAAAAACGATATTGACGAAGTTATATTGGTAGGAGGTAGTACACGTATGCCACGAATTCAGCAAGCAGTAGAAGATTTCTTTGGCAAAAAACCAAATAAAGGAGTAAATCCTGATGAGGTAGTTGCCATTGGTGCAGCCATTCAAGGTGGTGTTCTGACTGGTGATATCAAAGATGTGTTACTGCTCGATGTGACACCTTTGTCCATGGGTATTGAAACTTTGGGAGGTGTATATGATGTCGTCATTGAAGGGAATACTACTATTCCAAGCAAAAAATCAAAAGTATACTCTACCGCAGCTGACAATCAACCTTCCGTAGAAATTCATATTCTTCAAGGCGAACGCGCAATGGCTAAAGACAATAGGGCAGTAGGTCGATTTATTTTGGATGGTATACCGCCGGCTCCTCGAGGAGTACCACAAGTAGAAGTAACCTTCGATATCGATGCCAATGGTATGTTGCATGTATCGGCAAAAGATAAAGGCACCGGTAAGGAGCAAAAAATAAGAATTGAAGCTTCTACTGGCCTTTCCAAGGAAGAAATCGAAAGAATGAAACGGGATGCGGAGTTGAATTCTGATGCTGATAAAAAAGCAAAAGAGCAAATCGAAAAGTTGAATACTGCGGATTCATTGATTTTCCAGACGGAAAAACAAATGAAAGAATACGGCGATAAACTTTCCTCAAATAACAAATCTAATATTGAAACCGCGCTGGGCATTTTAAAAACAGCCCAAGCAGCGAAAGATATTGATCAGATCGATAAAGCGACGGAAGGATTGAACACGGCCTGGCAGGCTGCTAGTCAGGAAATGTATCAGGCTCAACAAGGAGCCGGTGCTTCGCCTGACCCTGGCGGACCTTCTGCTTCATCTGAAAGCGGATCTTCCAACGGGAATGCGGATCATGTAACGGATGTAGAGTTTGAAGAAGTGACTGACAAAAAATAATTGTTAACATTTTAGCCATAAATATCAAAAGGCTTGAGATTTTCTCAAGCCTTTTTTATGAGTACTATTTTAACTTTATGCTTTATGAATAGATCAGAACTCTTAGCAGAACTTCAGCACAAGCAATATGTGATGATCGAACCTTCTCCGGTCCATGGGATTGGGGTCTTTGCAGTCAAACTTATTCCAAAAGGATGTAAAGATTTATTTTCTAAAGAGGAACCAGGTGATTGGGAGCGTATCAGTTTTGCAGAAGTGGATGCATTACCAGAGGAGTCGCGCTATATGATTGAGACTTATTGTCTATATGATCATACCCATTATTTCGTCCCATCGCAAGGTTTTAAAAAAATGGATGTTGCATTATATTTGAATCATTCCGATGATCCAAATATTGCTTCCATTCAAGAAGGCGCTGAATTTGAAACGCTCCGAGATATCCAGCCAGGCGAAGAACTCTTAGTCGATTATGGTACGTTAGTAGAGTGGGAGTGAGGTCATATTCACTTCCTATTACCCCAAAAGTATTTAGGAAAAAAAATAAGCTAAAGGCATTACGCTTTTACGCCTAAGGCTCTTAAGTGCATCAAGTGGGAATATATCGCACTCACCACAGTTGGAAATTCATTATAAGCTACATTAAACTCCTTACAAGTTTCTTTCACGATTTTGCTGATAGCAGGATAGTGAATATGGCTTATACGAGGAAATAAGTGGTGTTCAATTTGAAAATTTAGACCGCCCCAAAACCAGTTGTGCCATTTCTGTTTGGTAGCAAAATTGCTCGTGGTATTGATTTGGTGGATAGCCCATTCATTTTCAATGGTAAAGGATTCTCCTTTTGGTGCTACGAATTCGGTTTCTTCGTTTACATGGGCTAACTGGAATACAATGGCTATGACTAAACCACAAACAAATAACAACATGCTATATCCGAGGATAGTTTTTAGAAAGCCTACTTGCCAAATCGGAATACCCACAAATAAAGCTAAATATCCAACTTTGGTAATCCAAAACTGCAAATGCTGATTAAGCGTCATCTTTGGGATGACCACACTATGTGCAACCCTTCTACGGAAATACTTTTTAAAATCATTGATATAAATCCATGAAAAATAAGACAGCCCATACAGGAAAAAGGAGTAGATGTGTTGAAATTTATGGATACTCAATTGCTCTTGTTTGTCGTTCGTCCTCATCAAAGGTCTGATATTAATATCTTCATCCATATCCTCAATATTGGTAAAAGAATGGTGGGCGACATTATGTTTAAAATACCACATCAAGCTGCTTCCTCCCATCAAGTCTAAAGAGTAGGACATGAGTTTGTTCATCCAGGTTTTATTGGAATAGCTACCGTGAGCTCCGTCGTGCATTACATTGAATCCAATAGCAGCAAACACAAGACCCATAACACAACATAATAAGAAAGCTAGCCAAATATTGGATGGCGTAAAAAACACCAACCAGGTATAGTTTGCAATCAAAAGTGATATCAATATTCCGGTTTTGATATACAACATATAATTACCGGTAGTTGCTATTTTCTTTTCTTGAAAGTAATCGTTTACTCTGTTTCTTAGAGTTGAAAAAAACTGAGCATTATTATTCGAAAATTTTACTGATGGCATGTTTAAATATGGATTGAGGACATGTAAAGTTACTGATATTTTTTGAATCTGTTTAATTTAGTTTTGATACTGCTTCTTTGATTCTGCGTACGGCTTCGATGATTTGTTGTTCACTCGCCGCATAAGAAATCCTAAAACAATGATCATCACCAAATGCAGATCCTCCTACCGTTGCAACATGGGCATTATTTAATAGAAATAAAGCAAAATCATCTGAATTTTTAATCGTGGTCTTACCATCTGATTTGCCAAAAAATGAACTGATGTCTGGAAATAAATAAAATGCCCCTGTAGGATAATTACACTTGAAACCAGGAATTGTTTTTAACAATGAGATAATCAATTCTCTTCTTTTTTTGAATGCTGCAACCATATCTCGTGTTGGTTGTAAATCAGAGTTTAGTGCGGCTACTCCTGCTTTTTGTGCAATAGAATTAGCGCCAGAGGTCACTTGACCTTGAATTTTGGTGACTGCTTCTGCAATGAATAATGGAGCTGCCATATATCCCAATCTCCATCCCGTCATAGCAAATGCTTTCGAAAAACCATTGATGACGATGACTCGTTCTTTAACCTCTGGAAAAGACGCAATACTTATATGGGATCCTTCATAGTTGATATGCTCATAGATTTCATCCGACATGATGTATATATCTGGATGCGGAGCTATTACATCTGCTATGGCTTTCAGCTCTTCTTTTGAAAAAACAGAACCGGTAGGGTTGCAAGGACTGGAGAACATAATGAGCTTCGTTCGATCCGTAATGGCTGCTGCAATTTTAGATGCAGAAACTTTGAAATCTTCGTCTACAGATGCAGACAAGATTACAGCTTCCCCTTCACACATTTTTACAATGTCACTATAAGAAACCCAATAAGGTGACAGAATGATGACTTCATCGCCGGGATTGAGCAGAGCCATACACAAACTGGCTATATCTTGTTTGGCTCCATTAGATACTACGATTTGATTGGGTTTATATTCCAGCCCATTTTCTCTTTTAAGTTTAGCACAGATAGCTTCTCGGAGGTCAAGATTGCCTGCGACCGCTGTATATTTGGTATGCCCTTGTTGCATTGCAACCAATGCTGCATCTTTGATATGTTGAGGAGTATCAAAGTCGGGTTCTCCTAAGCTTAATGTAATGACATCAATACTCTGTTCTTTCATTTTGCGAGCCATAGCCGCCATTTGCAAGGTGGCTGATTCGGTCATATTGAGTACGCGCTCACTTAAAATAGATTCCACTGCTATTCCTGACATATGTTTTTAATGTATTATCAATAGCAAAATTAATAATATCTTCATCATCATTAGATCATTCCTCAAATATGCCAAAGAAAGAAATTGATAAACTACGATCACTAAAGGCTTTAGCTTTTGCAAGTGGTGGAGCAGAACGTATTGACAGCCAGCATAAAAAAGGCAAATTAACCGCCAGAGAACGAATAGCATTACTGGTAGATGATCATTCCTTCGAAGAGATCGGGATGCTGGTTATTCATCGCAACACGGACTTTGAAATGCAAAAATCGGTCTATTACGGTGATGGGGTTGTGACAGGGTATGGTTCAGTACACGGAAGGATGATCTATATCTTCGCGCAGGATTTTACAGTCTTCGGTGGGTCGTTGTCCGAAACACATGCCCAAAAAATCTGTACCATCATGGACATGGCATTAAAAAATAAAGCTCCAATCGTAGGGCTTAATGATTCAGGTGGCGCTCGAATCCAAGAAGGAGTAGATTCTCTCGCAGGATATGCAGAAGTATTTTATAGGAATACATTCTTGTCCGGCGTGGTACCTCAGATTTCTTTGATCATGGGACCATGCGCCGGAGGAGCTGTTTACTCCCCGGCGATTACTGATTTTACCATCATGGTAGATAAGACTTCTTATATGTTTGTCACTGGACCTAATGTCGTAAAGACCGTAACTAATGAACAAGTGACAAGTGAATCATTGGGAGGCGCTCTGACCCATTCTTCTGTATCAGGAATATCTCATCTATTGGCACATCATGATGCAGATGCTATCGCCCAACTCAAAAAATTACTTTATTATTTACCTTCTCATCATGAAGAAACCAGCCCTCAATTTTCCTATGAATTTTCAGACGAATTAAGGCCACTGTTGGAACTTATCATTCCTGCTGAAAGCCAATCACCTTATGATATCAAGGAGGTGATCCATCAGGTGATGGATACCGATTCATTCTTTGAAATACAGGAGATTTATGCAGCCAACATTGTTATCGGGTTTGCAACGTTGGCAGGAAAATCTATAGGAATAGTTGCAAATCAACCCAACTTACTAGCCGGTGTGTTAGATGTAAATGCTTCAAAAAAAGCTGCTCGTTTCGTCCGGTTTTGCGATGCATTTAATATCCCTTTGATCGTGTTTGTGGATGTGCCAGGGTTTTTACCTGGTATTGACCAAGAGTGGAATGGTATCATCAGTCAAGGGGCAAAACTCCTATACGCATTCTGTGAAGCTACAGTGCCAAGGATTACTGTCATCACCCGAAAGGCATATGGTGGAGCATATGATGTAATGAATTCTAAACATATAGGGGCTGATTTTAGTTTTGCTTGGCCATCTGCTGAGATTGCCGTCATGGGAGCTAAAGGAGCAAGTGAAATTATATTCAAAAAAGAAATTGAGTCAGCAGCCGATCCGAAGGCAAAAGCCATCGAAATGGAAAGAGAATATGCAGAGACTTTTGCACACCCTTACCGCGCGGCAGCTCGAGGCTATATAGATGAAGTCATCGAACCAGCTGTTACACGACAAAAATTAATCAAAGCCTTGGTCAGCTTAAAAAACAAACAAGTGAACCGACCTCATCGTAAGCATGGTAATATTCCATTGTGAACTCATATAAATATTATGTAAACATATAATCCCGAATTACACAATAAAGTGTAATTCGCCCTACAGGTGATGGATTAATTGATTAAAGATCAATTAATTGTCAGGATTATCTCTGATGGAGTCTGATAGGCTTTGCCGCTCGTCAGAGTCGTCAGACCTGACAATGATTTTGAACAATTTACTTTTTTAATTTTTAAACTAACTTGTTCATAATCAATCGTCAATTAAGCTTTAGAAATTTCTAAAGCTTAATGAGGGATAATACGACCTATATTTTTACGATTTTTGACCCATGCGAATACATGTCATAGCAATGGGTGGCGCCGTGATGCACAATCTGTCTATTGCCTTACACCTTGCCGGTCACCAGATATCCGGATCTGATGATGAGATCTACAATCCTGCAAAAGAAAGATTGCAATCTTACGGACTATTGCCGGAACCTGGATGGAACCCTGAAGTTTTGAACGGGAGTATCGAATTAGTCATAGTAGGCATGCATGCAAAAAAAGATAACCCTGAATTGGCTCGGGCGCGTGAGCTTAATTTAAAGATCATGTCATACCCTGAGTTCATAGCCAATCATGCAAAGGATAAAACTAGAATCGTGGTTGCAGGTAGTCATGGAAAGACTTCGACAACTTCTATGATCATGCACATCCTTAAAATCTGTAATGTAGATTATGATTATTTGGTTGGGGCACCATTGGAGGGGTTTGATTTGATGATCAAATTGTCTGGTGCACCGTTGATGGTCATAGAAGGCGATGAGTATCTCAGTGCTCCGATGGATCCACGACCAAAGATCATGCATTATCGACCTCACTATACTATCATTACAGGCATTGCCTGGGATCACATCAATGTGTTCCCGACCCATGAGGCATATAGTCAAGTATTTCAAGATTATATAGAAAGTTTGCCGAATAAGGCCGTGGTGTACAATTATGATGGTGATCAAGACTTGCATCATATACTGAAAACTACGAATAGGCCGGACATTCGATCAAAAAGTTACATTGCTTATCCACATACTATACGGGATGGAGTAGCCATATTGCGTTTTGAATCGGAGGATTTTCCTTTGAAGATTTTTGGACTTCATAACCTTGAAAATATTCAGGCAGCCGTCAATATTTGTAAAAGCGTGGGTTTAAAAGAAAGAGAAATACTGATCGCATTGACAAGTTTTAAAGGAGCCGCTAAAAGATTACAACCGCTATTCTTGAGTGATCAAACTAAAATATATTTGGATTTCGCACATGCTCCTTCGAAAGTCAAGGCCACAGTAAAATCAATAAAAGCACAATTTCCGAACTTAAGGTTGATCACGATATTAGAACTGCATACCTTTAGCAGTTTGAATAAAAATTTTTTACCGCAATATGCCTATGCCCTTGATGAGGCAGAGGAAGCAGTTGTATTTTTTAATAAGCATACCTTGGAAATCAAACGGATGCCGGACCTCGATCCTCAATATATCCAAGAGGTTTTTATGAAACCTAACTTACATATTTTCACTCAAAACGATCAACTGGATGGTTTTCTGTCCACCATCAATAAAAAAGGGACTGTAATTTTATTCATGAGCAGTGGTACCTTTAATGGTGTCAATATTAAATCATGGGCTATTGGATAATAAATTAAAAATTTCATATCGTGAAAAATAAAATTCTAATATTCATTTTAATTTTTATCTCCTTTGATCTTACGAGTCAGATAAAATCTATCGGTAAAATTCATATACTTCAACCTTCTGCTAATGAGCTTATCGATGTAAACACCCCTATAGAAGTCTTAGCAGATGGATATGATTGGGCAGAAGGACCTATCTGGTGGAAAGAAGAAAAAGCCTTACTTTTTAGTGATGTACCGCAGAACACCGTGTATATCTGGCGAGATAATGGCGAAGGAGCTTTACCTTTTATCAGACCGTCAGGATATACCGGTGTAGGAAAATATAGCGGGGAGCCAGGAAGCAATGGACTTACCCTTGATCTTCAAGGCAATTTGTTATCCTGTGAACATGGTGATCGTAGAGTATCGATTATGACATTAGGCGCTCCAGGAGGCAAGCGCACGATCACAGATCATATCAATGGCAAAAGATTTAATTCGCCCAATGATGCCATTGTAGATTCTAAAGGAAGAATTTATTTTACGGATCCTCCTTATGGATTACCGATACATGAGAGAGACAAACCCGAAACAGGGGTATATGGTGTCTACCTATATGAAAAAGGCAAAACAATTTCAATCATTAAGGACCTTACCAGACCGAATGGGCTTGCCTTATCTCCGGATGAAAAGAATTTGTACATAGCCCAATCTGATCCTGATAAAGCAATTTATATGAAGTATCCTGTATTAAATACAGGATTATTAGGGAAAGGATCTTTATTATTTGATGCAACTGCTATGAGCAAATCTGGTCTGTCCGGCTTACCGGATGGGATCAAAGTCGATCATAAAGGAAATATTTGGGGCACTGGACCTGGAGGTGTATTAATCATCTCATCCAAGGGCGAATTATTGGCTCGGATAGAAACAGGTCAAAATACGGCCAACTGTGGATGGGGAGAAGATGGAAGCACTTTATTCATCACTGCTGACCGATATTTGTGTAAAGTAAAGACAAAAGTCAAAGGAGTACCTTTTAGATAATTGTAAATTAGCTTGCTT
>JAYSTG010000169.1:0-1914 GCA_043719965.1 Saprospiraceae bacterium
TAGATCTGGATAATGATGGTTGGCTTGATCTGATCATCACCGGGAGTCAACATCATATCTATCGCAATAAAGGACAAAATAAATATGAGTTAACAGCAGCTAAGCAATTAGGCATTTACCCTATAGAGTCGATGGCCATTGGGGATCTCAACCTGGATGGACGGTTAGATATCTATGCCTCTTATTCGTTGGTTTTTAATGAATCATCACATCGTCCAGATGCGATTTGGCTCAATCAGTCCAATACGACCAACCATTACCTCCGGGTGCGACTGACAGGAGTAGGATCCAATAGGAGTGCAATAGGGGCTAAAATTATCGTGTCGACCCCAGGATTGAAACAGACACGAGAGATATTTGCCGGAATGTCATATGGAATAAATAATTCCTTGACACAACATTTTGGACTTGGCACCGCAACCAAGGTTGATTCAGTGACCGTGCTCTGGCCTGATGGCTTTCGCGAAACTATCTTATCTCCATTTATAGATCGTACCTTGGTGATTACTGAAAACTTATGTTTTGGATTCGACCCGGTATTGACTCCGGTACCTAATAAGACAGTATTATGTGCACTATCGGATAGTGTGACACTGTCGGCTCCGGTGACGGGAGCGTATCTTTGGAATAATGGATCGACCAATCGTTCAATAGTAGTAAAAACTTCAGGCAGTTATCAAGTAAAAATCAAAACTTCGGGAGGTTGTGATCTATATTCTAATTTCCTTGCAGTAGACTACAGACCTAATAATAAGTTTAAAGTACAGATCGAGGATTCTATCTTTTGTCAGGGAGCTCAAACGATGCTCACCATATCCACGAATAGACCTTTGAAATGGAATACTGGAGACTCAGCGAGTTCTATTATCATCAAAGCAAGTGGCAAATATTTTGCAACAGTCCAGGATATATGTGTTTCTACATCTTCTGATACTGCGTCTATACGCTTCATTGCTTTACCCCCATTGATTATTAAAAATGATACAGTTCCATTAACTGGCAAAGCCTCGTTGGGTGCTCAAGGGCCTTCAGTGTTTTGGTTTGCCGAAAAAAGTGGAGGATCTTCCTTGGCTGCTGGCAACATGTATAATACCCCTCCCTTGAATAGAACCACTTCATATTATGCACAATCTGTAATCACTAATATTGGAAAAAAACTTAACCTTGGGATCAAAGACTTTTCTGGCATTACTAAGTTTCATAATTTAAACTTTAGTGGTCGACTTTTTTTTGACGCCAATGCTGAATGTATATTAAAGTCAGTAAAAGTTTATGCTGATACTGCTGGGTTGAGGGAAGTCGATCTTGTAGACGCCAATGGTAATATCCTAGCAAGCAAACTGATCCGAATAGAAAAAGGAGAAAGCAGAGTAGCGTTAAATTTTAAGATTCCTGCAGGATTCGGATATTCCTTGGCTAATAATGAAGATGCTTCCATAAAAGTATTTGGCAGTAAATCTCCACGGCTATACCGGACTGAAGGGGTCATTCCATATCCTTTGATTTCAGGTCCGATTACTTTATATGGCACCAACGCCGGACCTAGTAATTATTATTATTATTACGACTGGGAGGTATCTTATCCTGATTTAGTCTGTGAAGGCGAGCGTGTACCGGTGCTAGGAGTTGTAAAGACTGTAGGAGTTAAAGACGGTCTTAATAATATGGTCACTATCTATCCTAATCCTACAGAGGGTATAATAAATATTGAATGGAAAGACCATTTTCAAGTTAAAAACGTAGAGTTAGAGCTTGTCGATCAATTAGGAAGATTAGTTCTTAAACCAGCTACGACAGGAAGCAACAAAATGATAATCAACAATTTAGGATTAGAACCTGGATTATATTACCTAAAAGTAAAGCTGAATGATAAACTAGGTATTTTTAAAATCCATTACATCGATAAAAAATAAA
>JAYSTG010000170.1:0-1912 GCA_043719965.1 Saprospiraceae bacterium
TAAACCTATGATGTAGTTGTTTTTTTAGAGATTTTAGGCTTATATTTTGATAAAAGGGCGCTTATTTCAATATTAAATATTTCATAATTTTTGCACCCAGGCTAGATCGATCGCATTCTTATCCTTAATTTGAAAGCGCAATTTTCACTTTTTAAGCTTTTGTATATGAAATACCTCAGAATCATCCTCCCCCTTATTTTATTAGCTATTATCATCGGGTCCGTATTCTATACTCGAAAACAAAACAAAGTAGAACAAGCCAGCGACCTGATCGGTAAGGTATCCAAAGGTATGTTTAATGTATCTGTCGAAGCCAGTGGTGAGCTCAGTGCCAAACGCTCAGAAGTCATCAAAGCTCCGTCAGTAGAGATGCAGACTGTAGGTATATTTCGTACGACGATTACTAATTTAATTCCAGAAGGCACTACTGTAAAAGCAGGTGATTTTGTCGCTGAACTTGATCGCAATGAAGTGGGTAATAAATTGAAGGAAAGACAGACTGAGATCGATAAAGTGATGACTCAACTGGATCAAGCCAGAATCGATACCGCTATCGAACTCAGAGGCATTCGTGATCAGATCGTCAATCTTGAATTTGCCAAGGAGGAAAAACAATTGCTAGTGCAACAAAGTACTTATGAACCACAGTCTGTAATCCGTCAGGCCAATATCGATCTGGAGAAAACTGATAGAGACTTTATTCAGCTTAAAAACAAATATAGACTCACGGTCGAAAAATCGCAAGCCAAAATAGCCGAGATCAACGCCACGATGAAACAAACTCAAGCAAGACTGGAGCAGCTGCAAATGCTTGCTTCAAAATTTACTATTAATGCACCGAAGGATGGTATGCTGATTTATATCCGAAGTTGGAATGGGAAAAAAGGCCCGGGCGCTCAGATCTCCCCTTGGGATCCAGAAGTTGCAGAATTGCCTGACTTGACCGCTATGATTTCCAAGTCTTATGTCAATGAAGTAGATATCAGTAAAATCCAACTAGGCCAAGATGTAAAGATCAAAGTAGATGCATTCCCTGATAAAATGTACGAAGGCCAAGTGATCAAAATCGCCAATGTAGGAGAACAAATGCGCAATTACGATGCCAAAGTGTTTGAGGTGGTGATCAAACTTTTTAAATCTGATTCGATACTGCGTCCCGCTATGACTACCAGCAATGCTATACACATTGAGGAATATACGGAAGCATTATTTATACCTGTAGATGCTTTATTTAAAGATTCTTTGACATATGTCTATAGAAAAAATAAAAACAAAACTTATAAACAAGAAGTATTGACCGGTCCTTCGAATGGTATCGCTATCATGTTGTTATGTGGCTTAAAGGAAAATGATGACTTTTTACTCAACCCTCCTCTGAATACGGATGGAGTAAAATTCGATTTTGTATATATCACGCAAGATGAAAAAAGCAAAGCTTTGAAATCACATGAAGAAATTCAGAAAATCAGAAACGAAAAGTTGGCCCTAAAATCAGCAGAAGCAAAGAAGGAAGGCCAAAATCTGGCTCCCGGTAAAGGTGGTAATGATTTTATTATTTTTTAAAAATACAAAACCACCACCATGAAATCATTCCTACTCAACCTTGGTCTTGCATTAGATGCCGTTTTCGTCAATAAACTCAGGGCATTTCTGACCGCTTTAGGTATCTTATTCGGCGTAGCCGCCGTCATTGCTATGCTCGCTATAGGCAATGGAGCAAAAAGGGCAATTCTGGATCAAATGCGTCTGATCGGTACTAATAATATAGTGATCAAAGCTTCCAGTAACCCAGAAGGTACAGGAAACGAAAATAATCAAAGTGCAGCATCTATTGACCAAACCGCAACCAGTGGGTCCAATGAAAAAAAGAAAAAACCCTGGTCGCCGGGGTTGACTATAGCAGACCTCAAAG
>JAYSTG010000018.1:0-2305 GCA_043719965.1 Saprospiraceae bacterium
GTAGTCGCCTCTCGACCTATGGGGTTGCCATCGATAGCACCTCAGGAGACGATAGATGCTATGATGTCAGAGCCGATTCAGGCGGTGGGAGTGCAAGCATGTAGTATTGATAATCCGGATTGCGAAGCTTGTAGTGCGTAGGGTAGGGGGATAGACTTACATGACTTAAAATAGAATGAAAGTTTCATTAAGTCCCGACAATTTAGAACTCCGATTAAAAAAATGGCCGGAATATAGAAATTATAAAATATTAGATGAAGGGTTAAATCTTGAATACCGAACAACTGATTCTTTTAATCAACAAACTGTAAAATTTGAAGATGTAGATTTTGATGTACAGCTAGTCCAATACAAGCCATCTTCAGTCGTTTCATTCCTATTTATTTCAGTATTTTTCAATATTATTTCATTATTTGTTTTTCTGATTAAAGTATTAAAGGATGATGCTTCATGGCTTATTCAAGGACTTTCTGTTGGTGTCACTATAGTATTTTCAGCTTTAGGCATCAAATTATTTAAGTTTGAAAAAATAAAATATATTAAGGGTAATTTGCAAATTTCCTTTTGGTATTTTGATAAATGCAAGGATGAAGTAGATAAATTTGTTGAACAATTAAGTAGATCTAGACGAAACTATTTTAGAAAAAAATATTTACTAATTGAGGAAGTTGAAGATTTTCAGTCTATCAAGAATAAATTATTTTGGTTGAAATCATTAAATTATGTTGATGACCTTGAGCTCCAAGAATGGATGATTAAAGCTGAAAAGAGGACCGTTATTAAAGGGTTTTAGTTTGGAGAATGATCATATAAATTTAAATTGCCTATCGAATTGGTCGATTATAGATACAAGGAATTTATATTTAATTCTTACTTGAAAAATCCATGCTGGAATGCAGCACCCGCATTAAAATAATACTTGCTTCATCACGAATCTCATAAATCAATAAATATTCGCCGACTGGATATGCTAATCGACCGTGACCAACATCCCTTCTGATATATCCTGCGTCCGGAACTGTTGATAAAAATTCAAGCGCTTCGTTAAGCTTATTAGCCTGGATGACCACTTCTTTAGTCCCATATTTTTGCATGAGATATACAAGCATACCTGCAATATCCTTTTCTACAACTTCAGCTAGCACTACTTTCATGGCTTGAGATGATCTGGTACTTTATACTTAGCCTTGGCCATTTTTTTCGCTTTATCAAGTATTTTTTTAAAGGTATCTGGTTTAAATTCTATTGGACCCTTTTCTTTCAAACTTAACTCTCCCTCGTTAATCAAAGCCCGAATATGTACTATACGATTATTCTCCGACTCCGCCATCTTAGCCCGAAGGGAATCTCGGATCACTTCTGTAGCAGTACCAAAGTATCCAGTATCGATCTGACTTTGTATGAAGTCATCATAAGGTTTTCCGAGTTTTATCCTTTGCATAAACTATATTTTACACCTAAATGTACATATTAATGCCATAAATTAGCAAATTCTACCTCAAAGTTGGATCAATATGATCAAATCTATTTAGTCACCCTAGTCAATATATCTTTTTCTCAGTGTTCATAGCTTATATGTTTAGAAAAACCAGTAAATTGAAATGTGAAAATCATATTACTCGCCATCGTATTACTTGCATTGGCTGTTGCAGGTATTGCCATAAAAATATTAGTGAAAAAAGACGGAAAATTTGCAGGTACTTGCAGTAGCAATAACCCCTTATTTCAAAATGACAGCGGGGCATGCAGTATCTGCGGAGCCAGACCAATGGAAAAATGCAAATCGTAAATTAAATTGACTCTTTTAAGTTTATATTGAAGTGCCATTTTATTAGTGGTTGCCTTCCGGCAATCCTTTGATCCATTTTTTTAAACTTTCCGAAGCATATGTTTTCCAGCTACCATGATCATCATAGATGAAAAATACTTCTAGATCAAGATCATTGTGCTCAGATAAAAATTGTTTTGATTTTTCCAATCCCATCACCATAAAGGCCGTAGCATAAGCATCCGCTGTGATTGCGTCCTTGGCAAGCACGGTTGAGCTCAATATATTTTGTTTAGTGGGGTATCCTGTCCTTGGGTCGATAATATGTGAATACTTTTGCCCTCCTACTTCATAAAACTTTCTATAGTTGCCCGAGGTAGCTAAAGCTTTATCCCTTAAATTTATTAAAGCCGCTAATTTTCGTTGATCGGGTGAGTTATCGATGGGTTGATCAATACCTACTTTCCAGTTTTCATTTTTCTTTTTTCCGGATGCTCGTAATTCACCCCCCAGTTCTACTAGATAATTTTTTATCCC
>JAYSTG010000171.1:0-14068 GCA_043719965.1 Saprospiraceae bacterium
TTTGAACGATTTCACGGAATAAAGGTAGATAAAGAATTGATAAAATTCCATAAAAATGGAAAATATTTTTGGCTCGAATATCAAAAAGCTTAGGAAAAATAAAAAACTAACCCTCATAGAACTTTCTAAAGCGCTGAAAATCAGTAAAAGTGCACTCTCAGATTATGAGTCTGGCAAATCTAGGCCAGGCCTTGAAGTCGTAATGAAACTGAGTGAATATTTTTTTATTCAGGTGGATGATTTAAATAATTCCGATATACCGGAATTTGAGGGAATAGAAATTATAGCAGGAAAAGCGTCTAGATCCATGGTCAGTATAGAGTCTTTGGATGAAATCAATCAATGGAAACAAAAAAATGAATTCCAGGTCAATTTGTTAAAACAAAAGAACGAAAGCTTAGAAATTCAACTGGAATTGGTAAAGGATTTGATTCAAAGTAAGGAGGCAGAAAACAGAACTCTGCAAATCCAGATCAAACTGCTTCAGGAAAAAATGAGCACAAATAGAAATAAGTAATTTTTAAAGTTTTTTAGGATCTGCCAGCCCTTTACCAGGATTCGTTGCTTGGATTTCTTGAGCTAAATGATCAAGGAACTGGTAAGTCTGCTGAATGTCTTCTGGATTCCCATCCATTTTTTTTAATAGATTGAGGATTAGCCCTAATGCCTTGGAGATAAGCACAAGATTGGTTTGATTATCCACGATCTGATGCTGATTATGGATGATATTGATTTGATTGTCTACTATGATCTCTTGATTGCGAATGATTAGGTTTTGATTTTTGACAATCAGGTTTTGTTGATCTGATTTATGTCTAAGGTTTTCTACTACAATATTGAGGTTTTCAAAAAGTTGAGCTTGACTTTTGGCCATAAATTCCTGGTCCTGGATCAGCCTATCTATAGATTTGGTAGGTATGGGCATCACGTATAAATTATTAAACAAATTTAATCAAATCAAATGGACCAATCTTATTATTTGTCACGATCCCTAGTGTGCATATCCTGCCTTTTCGTTTTATTTGTGGTCATAATGTCTTTCAGATCTGATACTAAATTTCCTTATCCTTATCTTATATATTGTTTAATAGTCTTGATTGGATGGACCTGGTATGTTCAAGACCTTGATATCTTTTCAATCCTAAAAGAACAGATCGGCGTAATGATCACTATGGTTTTTGGGGCATTTATAGCGGGAAGTAGTCCTGAGGGAAGTGCCGCCGTGGCTTATCCTATTTTTACACTTTATCTGGATATTGATCCAGCAACGACTAGAAACTTCGCATTCGCAATTCAAAGTTTTGGCATGACTGCAGCGAGTATTTATATCTTGAGCAAAAAGATACTCGTAGACTGGAAGTATATTTTATATGTTAGTGTCGGAGGGCTTTTTGGTTTATTGTTTGGCACCTACTTTATTGTGCCCTTAGTCAATCCACCCGTAGCCAAGATGCTTTTTGTATCCTTGTGGTTATCCTTTGGGATTGTATTATTTATTCAAAATCGTCGTCCGGATCGGGTCATCTGGGATCGGTTGATGGGTTTGACACGCATGGACTTCATACTGTTGATTGTATTTGGGTTTGTAGGAGGTATCATTTCCTCCTTGTTTGGGACAGGAATAAATATTTTTACATTTTGCCTCCTGGTAGTTTATTATCATATCAATGAAAAAGTTGCCACAGCATCATCGATCATTATCATGACGATTGAAACCATACTGGGTTTTGCCTTGCACCGACAAGTATTGAAAGATTTTGGCCAAGACTCCTTCAATATGTGGATAGCTTGTATACCGCTGGTGATCTTCATGGCGCCACTAGGATCATTTGTGATGAGCAAGTTTACTAGACTTCAACTGGCGACTTTATTGTATTGTATATTATTTATTCAGTTTATAGGGGCAATATGGGTGATTAGGCCTGGACTTCAGCTAACCTTGATGAGTGGAACAGTGGTGGTAGCAGGGGTAGGATTATTTAGATATTTGAGTAGATTGAAAAGGGTGAGGGTTGGATAGATAAGGTTGCGTAACAATTATTTTAGATCTTTCCACTTTTTCATAAGTTGATTAATGTCTTCTAGATCTTTTGGCCTTACTGTAATACGTTTGGCTTCTATCAAGCTATATAGAGTCTGCTCAAAAACTAATAAAACGTTGTTTTATAGTATCTTAATGCTGAGAAAACAACAGGAAAATGCAAGCAAAACAAACGAGGACATTATTGATTTCAATAAGTAGATTGTGGTATTTTTTATTTAGGAGCCCTTGCGTGATGTGATCCACGGCACGAATGACTGCAGCTTCGTTTTCTAAATGTTCATCTTGTCCAAAATAGAAATAACCCAAAATTACAACCATACCGAGAGCATCAGCTTTATTCAGTATTCGCTCAAGCCTTTCTATATATTGAGGTCTCAGATTTCCTTTTAGATCAAATGCTGAGTTTATCCAACCTTCATTGTCATAGCTCATAGGGCTACCGCCTTGAAGATTAAGGGTAAATGCCAACAGACCGTGGTTAAACCAAGTTGGCATGTTTTTTATAAATTCATCAGTATTATGATTGGCATCCCACGATTTGGTATTTGTATAAGCAAATTGATCTCGAGTGTCAGGATTGAGGTCATCAAAAATCCCCTGTACCATTCGACTGTTCATTAGCAGTCCTTCTATTTTATATTCCTTCCATTATCGACCTTGGTAGGTCAATTTTTTATTAATATAGAATTGATTGCCTTTAATAGACACATGAGTTTTACTCTTTTGAGCTAACTTGACGCCTACCATCGAACAAGTAACTAATACAAATAGGAATAATTTATTCACAACTATTTGAGGATATAATCAATTATTTAATATAGTTTTTTGTGGTCATACTATTCTGGCTTTTGAGTTTTATGTTTTAAGTATTTAAAAATACTCAGCAATGCGATTATAATAAGAATCCAGTAATACCGATTAGAGGATCTGGTTTTTACGATTGGTTCCGTAATCCGGAGTAGTTGATTGGTCGATTGCTTTATTATAGTTTGTTTTATACCACCAGGCCAAGTCACGTGAATAGTATCTATCTCGGCTGCTTTACCTACCCCAAAATGTGCAATGGTAGAATTTTGAGAAATGTGACTGGATCCTCCCCCATCGATTTCTCGCAGCATTCGCAGCTTTCCAATTACGATGGCTACTTTAGCTCCTATTCCATTGGTTTCAGATTGGGTACCGACCAATTGAACTTTAAACCAATTGCCTTGGACGGAATCATTACGATATAAGGAAGTAAATGAGCTTACAGGATAATTCAAAATTGGTTTTTGATTTACGACCAGCAGATCTAGATCACCATCATTTTCTATATCAAAAACCACTGAACCTCTCCCTATGCCATAATCATTAAGCCCTTTGAATCTTGCAACCTCACGAAATCTACCCGTATCATTCTGAAAATAAAAATCAGCCATGGGTACACAATTGGGATTGAGATCACCATTAGCCACGAAAAGATCCACATCTCCATCGTGATCGAAGTCAGCAAAATTGGCTCCCCAACTAATCATGACATAAGACATACCGAGTTCTTTCGCTTTATTCTGAAACGGCTTGGCTGGACCTTCACTAGCGCTATTGACCATAAAATAATTAAATCGAATATTGGTCACATAATAATCCATATCTCCATCATTGTCATAGTCTCCTACTGCGGTACCCATAGAATTGATCTTAAGGTCCATATTAGATGCTTCACTGACATCAATGAATGATTTTATAGGATATTGATTTTGATACAAATAGTCGGGTATGGCTTTATAGCCAAAATCTTGATTGATAAAAATATCCTGATCCCCATCATTATCATAATCTGTAAATACTCCTCCAAAACCAAACCCTTTATGGTTCATTCCATATTTTTCATATTCATCTTTAAAATATTTCCCTTTATGATTGATGAGTAAATAGCCTTTAGCCGTGCGGCTGGCATTGACGATAGTGGCATCATTGATGGTCGTCAATTGACCCTGGTAATCCTGAAAATAATTACCAACATAGAGATCCGGATAGCCGTCAGCATTGATATCCCCAAAATTTGCTCCTGTTGAAAATGAATTAAGCTGATCTAATCGATACTCCTTCGTAACATCTCTAAATGTATTATTGCCATTATTGATAAAAAGTAAATTGATGGCTCTGGGTATGATTTTTACACTATCTCGTGAAGTCAAGGTAGTAATGTATAGATCCGTCCACCCATCTTTATTGACATCAGCGCCTACTACACCTTGGGTGACAAAATGTTTGGTGAGCGTCATACCGGAAGACTCGAAAATATTTTTAAATGTTCCATTTTTTTGATTTAAGTAAAGTACATCATCAGACATCCCTCCGGTGATATAGATATCTTCAAAACCATCTTTATCGATATCCAATACACAGGCGCCTCCTCCAAACATGCCTTCGTATACGATGAATTGATGTTGTATACCTGATTGGGAAGTGATATCGGTAAAAGGTTTTTGAGCGGATAAGTTTTCTACAAAACAGATGGTACTTAGGAATAAATATCCCAGTAAGCGAGTAGAGCGTAAAACAATGGCTTCTCTCCTATGAGATATCATTATGGATGGCATTATAAACAAAATTACCGCTTCCAGTTTAATTCAATAATATGTCTTCCAATAAGCAAACCTGATTTTATACCGGCATCATTATCTTGTGGAGTATGTATCCCACCATAAAATCTTGAATCTGCAATCTCTTTGGCCACTTGACTAAAAGAATTAAAAGGCCTTGGTTTGAAATCCACATTCCGAAAACCATCTCTTTTGCGTCCATAGTGAGCGCTATCAATAAAATGAAAGGCATCTCCAAATTTTTCAATTAATATCGTAGTAGAAGCTGCCCCTTGGATAGCATGACCAGAAGGAAACGCAGGAAAGGGTGGATCTGGCCAGAAAGATTCCCAATTTTGATCCATATGTTGAGGGATAAAAGTATTAGGACGCTCAGAGAAAAATTGATATTTCCATTTCCAACAATTGATAAACGCATCTGCTACCGCCATCCCGACTTGGGCATAAGTCATTGCACATTCAATTAAAGGAGGATTTTTAGCTCTTAAGGCTATTCCCGTCAAATAATAGGAATGCCCAGGTGGAGTAAAGGTGACATCAGGATCGTCTCCCCACCAGATAGCTGCTTCTTTTTCAGATAGTGTCAAAGTTTTTTCTTTTTCGTAGACTTCTACAAATTGATTATAATAAAGTGAGTGCCTTGAAGTATCATAGGGAATAAATTCTGGTGTAGGTAAGTCAATATTCTTTAGCACAAAAGTCCTGTTTTCCCCCCAATGAGGATGTAATGGATAATGGCTGAAAGATTGGCCATATAAAGGAGGCTTCCAGGATCCGGGTCGATCAGGATAAATTATTTTTTTATCAAAATTTCGCAAGTATGCACGATGCCCACCGTCGGTAGTCGACCAAGCATATATACTGTCTGCAATCGACCTTCCTAATTGGATAGAAGGTATAATAGATTTATCATCCACGTTTTGAATGATAGATCGATACAACGCTAATTCCAAAGAATCAATACGCATTTTATTGGAATCTGATGTTTGGACATAGATCAACCTGAGTATCTCTGCCTGAGCAGCATTGAGCGAAAGTAACCAATGATAGCTTTGAGTAGATACTGGCATTGGTAAAGAGTCCAAGTCATTTAATTGACCAGACATAGTATGATATTCTGGATATCCTTGTACTATGGATTCATACATAGTAAGCCCTATATATCCTAAAGCTCTGGATGCAAAAGTAGGCGAGTTGGATGGTGTATTTTTAGTGATGTATAAAGTCATATCAGCCCAGTGATGAGCTATTGCTTGATCTGTATATATGGGAATGGGTTGTCTTTTACACGCCGCAATACTTAAAAGTAATATAGATAAAAGCCCTATGAACTTTAATGATCGCATCATAGCTTGAGCTTATAGGCTTGCAAAGGTTGATGATTGATGCCGAATAAAAAATTTGGGCCCGCTACCAACACAGACCTTACATCCCCGCGGATGTTTAACCCGGATGCAGATTGATTTACATAACTAAAAGCCCCCTGACCTAACCCTTTAAAGACCATGCCATGATTAGAGTCTGATTTTCCAAGACGAATTTTAAAATTAGCATTATTGCCACATAAAAGTAGATCTTCAATCCCATCCCGATCAAGATCTTGGATAATGATCGTATGCACTGGTGAAAACTGTGCTTGAATAGGTAATTCTTTAATCGCATAATTTCCACTGGGTTGACTGATAAAACAAGTGGTTTCCATTCGATTGATGCTCCGATGGCCTGAGGTTTTTAGTTCATCTTTTTTAAATAAATCTGTGATCGTTATAGATGCATAACTTTCAAAGGAAGTGAATCGCCGTCTAAAAGTCACTAGTTGTTTTACCAACTCATCTCTCGTAATATATGGATAAGATTTACCTTGGATATAAGTACAAAACAGAGGATCGACTGAGCCGTTCTTATCAAAATCTTTATAATAGAGTTCTGCTGGTTCGAGATCTGTAGCATGAAATTGCATGTTGGTACCTACATTGCCTACTATCAGATCCGGCTTGCCGTCATTATTAAAATCGGATGCTGCTATCTTATTCCACCATCCCCGATATTCTTTGTCAAAATAAGTCGAAGTTCTATTTACTAATTTATTTCCTTCATGCATAAATACAGATATCGGCAACCATTCTCCGACTACTATTAAGTCATTTTTTTGATCTTGATTGAGATCTAAGCTTAACGCATCCGTAATCATACCGATATGCTCTAATTCCGGTGCCAACGTGCTGATATTGTTAGTAAATTTATTATGAGTATCATTGATCAAGAGATAAGATGCAGGGTTTTCAGGATAGCGTCCTGGAATTACTCGACTACCTACAAAAACATCCATATGGCCATCAAGATTGATATCGATTGGCACAACACATCCTTTTGAGGTAGGCATAGCAGGTAAAGAATTTGCACTGCGTGTGAATCGACCATGACTATCATTCAGCAAAAGATAATCCTGTAACGAACTATCTATTTGCAAGTCATGATATCCTCCACTGGCTATATAAAGGTCTAAATCTTTATCATTGTCTGCATCCCATAAGGCTAAAGGCCCATCATAAGATAGCGCCATTTCAGAATTTAATGAATCTAGAATATAAGATCTATTATTTTGTTGAAAATAGATTTTGACTCTTTGATCTTTTGAGCCTCCAACAATTATATCTTCCAGTCGATCCCCATTGAGATCTCCTGATGCCATATAAGGCCCTACATAAGATGGTTTTTGTATCAGTAAAGGCTGTCTGTCGAAATCATTGATGTCTCGTTGTACATGCATGTAAGGTATTGGACTTTGGATAGATTGAAAGAGTGTGGTAGATGGAATAGTTCTCTGTATAAATTTACTTGCATTCACTTCGTCCAATTCTATAGTTTGGTTACCATTTATTTGAGTGAGTATTTGTTGATCACCACCAGGCCACTGTATTATCAAAGTGTCTATAAGCTTGGCTTTTCCCAAGCCAAAATGTATGACCGGCGAGACAGAGGATTGATATCCTCGGGTAATGGTATGATCTATATATTGTGTATGCCCATCAGCCGTGATTGATATTTTAGATCCTAACCCCAGGGTATTTAAACTTGTGCCCTTTAAGTTTATATTAAGATAACTATGATCGGCATTTCGTTGAGCTTCATTGCGATAAATAAAAGCAGGTTCGTTTATATTATTCACGATCAAATCCAGATCACCATCATTATCCAGATCAGCGTGGGCAGCTCCATTGCTATTAGATGGCCTATGCAGTCCCCATGCTTTGGTGACATCTATAAATTGAAGCCCATCTTGATTGGCATAGATATAATTGGATACATTGGAAGCAGGCATATGACTGATGATCTCCATCACATCCTCACGTACTAACCTGCCTTTTTCTTTAGTATATTGATCCATATAATTTATGAAATCAAGATTGGTATAGTCCCGACGATATCCATTGGTGATATGTAAATCTTGGAGTCCATCATCATCATAGTCGGCTAGTAATGCTGACCAACTCCAATCGGTATTGGAGATACCTGCTAATTGACCGATTTCAGCAAAAACAATACTGCTTGCAGTCGAGGTGCCTTGATTCAACTGAAGCATATTACGCATGTACTGATAATAAAATCCGCTGCGTACATTAAGTTCAAACTTATTGTAATTATCCGGCGCTAACAATAATTTTTGCCTATAATTATCTTCAGGCAACATGTCTAAAGTAAAAAGATCTTGGTGTCCATCATTATTAATATCAGCTACTTCATTGCCCATGGAAAACTGACTGGTGTGACCGATACTTTTACTTAGAACATTTGTAAAAGTTCCATTTTTATTATTAACATAGAGATAGTCTGGTACCGCATAATCATTTGAAATATAAAAATCTGGCCATCCATCTTGATTCAAATCAGCGATCGCCAAGCCCAATCCATATGACAAGGTAGAACCATTGATTCCTGCTTGTACTGTAATATCCTTAAATCGGCCAAGATCTTGTCTAAATAATCGGGTGCCTTTGAGTAGATCATCTGCTTTTAATAATGCTGCCGTACTTTCTTCATTGAGTATAGGTAGGTTTTTCGGATTATGATTTAGTAAAAGCATGTCTAAATCATGATCTAGGTCGTAATCAAAAAAATAAGCTTGTGTAGAATAGGCTGGACTATTCAAACCATACAGAGCCGCTTGATCTTCAAAAACAGGAATACCTCTGGCATTATTTCCTTGGTTGATAAAAAGCTGATTCATTCGTTTTTCTGTAGGAAGAGCGCCGGAGTAACAAACATAGAGATCCATTAATCTATCCCCATTGATATCTACTGCAGTCACACCGGTTTTCCATGGGCCAGGCCGACCTTCTACCTTTGATAGTAAGGTAATATCCTCAAATTTTAAGTTGCCACGATTGAGATACAGTTTATTATCCACCATATTGCCCGAAAAATAAATATCTATCAACCCATCCTGGTTAAAATCTGCTGCTGCTACACCACCACCATTGTAAAAATATTCGTACATCAGGATATTGGTATTCAAGCCTTCTGTAAGTGTATTTTGAAAATCTACCTGTGACTCGGAAGCAGGTATTAAACTAAAATGTGGGGTAGAATTTAAATCGCTGGTTGTTGCAGAAAAATTAGATGGGCTTTTTTGTTTACAGCAGAGGAAAAGAAAAGTAATTACACAAACCCAGAATCTTAAATGCATAGGTCATAAAAGTAAGAAATCTATCCCCGGTACTGGGGATAGATTTCTTATAAGTGCGAAAAGAATGAATTTGAAACTATAGATCCATTAATAACCTGGATTTTGAATCAACTTTGCATTTCTACTGATTTCATCACGTGGAATTACTCTAAAATACATTTTGTCATTCCATTTACGAGTTTCAATTTCGGTATTGTCAACCACGGTATAGGAATAGTTGTATTTCGATTTGTCATGCCTATAAGGTGCATTGGGTGTAGCACCAGGTTTTAGTTTGGCTTGTATATTTATGGCTTTGATACCTCGACCTACCGTGGTAGGTGCTATCAACCACCTTCTTGCATCATGATATCGGTGCTCTTCATACGCTAGTTCAATACGACGCTCATTACGGATTCTTTGCCTCAGTGCATCGCCTGACTCGGTTACTGCAGGCATACCAACTCGGAATCGAATTTTATTTAACCATAAACGAGCAGTAGCATCATCTCCAGTTTCATTGGAGGCTTCTGCATATGCAAGCGCTATTTCTGTTACTCTGATGAAAGGCCACGGAATTACCTGGGCATTAGATTGATTGTCTGCTAAGGAAGGATTGGGATCTATAAATTTTCTCACATAATAATGAGTCCTACTTCCATTCCAGTTTTCTACGGGTGAAAATTTGGTATCAAGCCCATTAATCGTGCCACCTTTGCCGTCTTCATAGTATCCAGCTTGGATCTGGTTAGCAGGATCTTGACCTGCAACATCAAGAGGCCGGGGTTTCCAATCGGCTCCGTCATACATGACCGTTCCATAAAATCTTGAATCGCGATTAGTATAGGGGTCAGCTTTATGAGCTGCATTATTCCAATCAAATTTAGAACCATCCATCATTTCATAATCATCAACTAAAAGTTGTATCGGCGTATTTCCTGCCCAATTATGATATCCATTAGGACCATTATTGATACCATTGTGAATACCTCCAAGTGGCCAGTTATCTTCTTGAGTAAATAATGCAGTATGTGTGCGCTGAAATAAAAGCTCTGAAGTTGTGGCTGCATCCCCGATAGCGCTACCGCCACCCATAGCTATTGAAATATAATTCTGACGGCCTTCAGCTGCGGATACTGGAGCGGTAAGATTTAATTTATAACCTTGTGCAACATCGAGAACAGCTTTGGCAGCAGCTTTAGCAGCATTCCATCTAGTGGCTCGATCACCAGAAGCAAAAGTATAAAGATTTAAAGCAGGTGATCCACCTAATACAGAAGATTTTGCTTTTACAGCAGTACCATCATGGAGATCACTAGCTGCATATAATAATTGTCTTGCTTTGAGCGCTAATGCTGTAACTTCAGATGCTCGACCAGCGGTTTCAGATTTGCCTTTAAGTAAAGCCGCAGCTTTATCCAGATCAGCTACGATGAAACTATTACATTCTTCAAAAGTATTTCTAGCTTTAGAATAATCTTCATTCAAACCATAAGGCTTATCTATGATGGGTACTCCTCCATAATACCTCAACAATTGATGATAATAATATGCTCTTAAAAAATGAGCTTCACCCAACAATCTGTCTTTTAAAGATTGATCAGTAAAGGTAGCTGTAGGCAGTCTAGAGATCGCTACATTGGCCTGTCGGATAGCCAGATACATGCGTCCCCATTCATAAGTAGAGCTTTGCCAAGCTACATTACTTGGGCTTTCATTGCCTTCTGTAAAGGTATTTATATTACGATTTGCGTGTGTAAACATGGCCTCATCAGTCAAAGCCGAAAGGCCTTGCTCTTCAAAGCCACCGTATCCTAAAAAAGAATATACATTGTAAATAAAGGATTGAGCTAATGGCCCATCAGACCAAGTCGCTTCACTGGATATTTTGTCCAGAGGTTGTGTATTGAGAAAGTCTTCATTGCAAGCATATATGCTAAGCATCATCACCATCAAGACTCCTGCGATTAATTTGATATTTTTCATTTTAATGATTATTTTTAGAATTTAACACTTATTCCGGCATTGATCACTCTGGCTTGCGGGTAAAACGTTCCACCAGGATTGGTAGATTCAGGATCATAGACTTCCAGCTTATCAAAAGTAAGTAAGTTCAATGCATTCACATAAACACGTAATCCTCCTAATTTAACTTTGTCAAGCATACTATTAGTAAAATTGTATCCTAACTCGATATTTTTCAGTCGGATATAATCCTTGCTGAATAAATAGTAAGTATTGTTTCCAAAATTTACACCTGTAAAATAAGTATCACCTCTGCTAGCCAAACGAGGGTGGACATCACTTGGGTTGTCTATGGACCACCGATTATCATAACTATATTTTAAAAAGTTACCGATATCACCAGACTCAGTCTGGATACGAAGCGAAGCTCCTGTAGCGCCTTGTAATAGTGCAGTTAGGTCAAAGCCTCCATATCTGAGATCCAAAGTGGCCCCAAAATTGAACCTTGGAGTCAAGCTTTCATTCAAACGAACCCGATCATCCGCTGTAATTTTGCCATCATTATTAACATCCTCAAATTTCATGTCTCCCGGTATCAATTTTCCTGTCACCGCACTGTAATCAATTTTATTAGCATCAATCGAAGCAGGGTCTTTAAATACTCCATCTGATTTGTAAACGAGATAAGAGCCTATAGGTTTACCTTCTTGAAGTTGATATGCCGGAGCACCAGGTATTTCATCCGTAAAGATTACCTGGTTTTGAGCATATCCACCATTAACTCCTGCTCTAAAAGTCAACTTTCTGGATGCTCGCCCATTATAACCCACATTAAATTCAAACCCTTTGTTATCTACCTTACCTGCATTGACTGGCGGGAGGAGTGAATTAATACCTGAAGAGGATGGAGTGGATCCAGTCTTTTGGATAAGAATCTGATCCCGATGATTTATAAAATATTCTAATGTAAGATCGATCTTCCCTTTTAATAAAGAAGCATCTATACCAAAATTGTAATTTTTAGCTACTTCCCAAGTAAAATCAGGATTCGCCAGAACGGTTTCATTTAAAGTGGTGACAACTTGGCTATTAATTGGATAGGCCCCGAAACCGTAAGTAGATAAATAAGCATATTCTTGCAATGATCCATTATAAAAAACTTGATCATTACCCATCTGTCCATATGATGCTCTCAATTTCAAACTTTCGATAAATGGCACATTAAAAAAAGGTTCTTGTGAAATGTTCCATCCCAATAATACTCCAGGGAAGAATCCAAAACGCCCCGAAGTCGGGAATATATAAGAACCATCATATCTCCAAATAAACTCGGCGAGATACTTCTCTTTAAAATTATATTGAGCTCTTCCATAGTATCCAAGTCTAGCTCTTTCATAAGCGCTTCCTCCAGTATTTTGTGATATTGATCCTCCTGCAAACAATTGATCCACAGCTCCAGAAATATAATTGCGACGGAAAGCTAAAAATCCTTCACCTTGAAATTGTTCCTTCGTCACGCCAGCCAAGAAATCAAAATTATGATCCGTACCGAGTTTTAAACCATATGAAAGAATGGCAGAAAGATTGGTATTAAGTCTAGACAAATAGGATTGAGTCAATCTGGGGTCGGTAAAATTAGATCGAATAGCGCCCTTCAGGACAGGAGTACCGTCAGCATTAGTTTTGATTCCATCCTTAGTATACAACATCCATGGTGTCTGCCATACTTTATTTGTTTCGGAGTGTTTGTCAATAGCTCCACTCAAACTTAATTTTAAATTTTTAACCCATGGATTGGATATCTCGACTCCGCCATTGACTTGTAGGAAGTCAGCAGGATTGTCCTGATAGCCGGTAGCATTAGTCGTAATAACATAGGGATTTTGACCGTTTTCAATATCTGGTCCAGGTAGCCCATTGGGCCAAACTTCTGGTTCGGTGGGTCTGCCTCGCATCAACATCCTAAATATGGAGCCAGCTGATTCTGTGGGAAAATTACGATCTTCTCTTCTGCCGAGCATGCCTAGATTAGCGCTAAAATAGGGGTTTATTTTAGCATCCAGATTGACCCTTAAATTGTATTGATTGTATTTGGTAGCTGAGTTTTTATAGTATGCATCTTGGTTAATGAAACCTGCTGATGCCAGGTATTTTACACTTTCGGAGCCTCCGGAAATTTGAATATTATGTCTGTTTTGTGGAGACCAAGTTTTGAAAGCATCACCGAACCAATCCGTATTGGGATAGTTCCATGGGTCAGTTCCATCGGAATGCCTGGCGACAGCAGTTGGGCTATAGTTAGCGCTCAAAGCTGATATATCTGGAGTGGGGGATTTATAAGTACCCGTAGATTTAATTGCACTTGAAGCAGCACCCCATTCCTTTACAGGAATCGTATTGTATATCGGCAATTCGTTCATGATAGCAGCATACTCGGCAGCACTAGACATATTCGGAATCCTGGTCGGCTGAGATTGTCCTATGTTAAAATCATAGCTGAGCGTAGGTTTGCCGGATTTGCCTCTTTTAGTGGTTACTAATATCGCACCATTGGCAGCCCTGGCTCCATAGATTGCTGCTGAAGCATCTTTTAATACAGAGATTGATTCGATATCTTGAGGAGACAATCGACCCAAACCCCCATCACGATCAGGTATACCATCTATGACGATCAGTGGACTGCTATTACCTAAAGTATTCGTACCTCGTATAGATACTGAAGCGCCATCATAGCCAGGTTCGCCACTTTGTTGGATCACTACTAGACCGGGTAATCTCCCTGCCAATGAGTTTGTGATATCTACCGCA
>JAYSTG010000172.1:0-4851 GCA_043719965.1 Saprospiraceae bacterium
GCGTTGATTACCAATGATTAATTCATCTGCACTTATTTTCATATGTTCTATCATTTTATTGATTTTCTTAAGCTGTCGGTATGGAAGTTAGCTATAAATTTTTACTATTGTCCCAATAGTCTCTTTATTTTGGGTTAATAACTTAAGTTTGCAATCCTAATTTATCTAAAGCATATTTGTCATAATAAATTTATGTTTCAAACAATACATACTTTAATTTGATACCCACTAAATATAGCGAAGCTACCACTAAAATCTAGGATTTCTACCGTGCCAAGCACAACGATGAAATTCATATGGCAAGTTCGTCACAGAAATCTATAATTATTTATCGTCATTACAATCTTCCCGTTTGTAGGTGCTTGTTTTTTGTCACCTGGCTCAGTCGTTCTGTTGATATCAGTAACCACTCCTTTAGGCAATTTAAATTTCTTAATATCTACCGTGAACACCAAGCTATCGGGCAATCCTTTATCCAATTGTGTTTTGTAATAGTATTCCAAGAGCAGGGTTCCGTTTTCTCGAGTAGTAATTTGTGATTTATAGACCAAACTTCGAATAGGGTCAATCCATAATTTTGCTAAGATCACATCGCCTGTGTCACTATTGGGTATCACATTGATAATCATAGTCGAAACAGATTGTAGTATTTCTTTAGCGGTAGCGATGGCTGTGAAGGAATTGGTGTCCTTTATTATAGCCGTCAAATTATTTAATCCCTGCTTAGGCAAAATAGCTATTCCCTTTGACACCAACTTAAACTTTTCTTGTTGATTGAAAGATAGTACCGCCAAGACAGGCTCTATTTTTACCAGCGGAAGGTTGGCAACGATAAGTACATCAGCGTTATATGCTTTTGTTTTTTGCATTTGCTTATATACCGAGGACAATATCGTATTGGCGGATTTTTGTGCTTCGATCGTTGAGGTAAAGAATATCCATGCAAAGAGCAAAATAGCTCCTAAGTTTTTAAAATAAGGGGTCACGATAAAATATCTTTTTGGGTGAATTTATACATTGCAACACTCATGAGTGCCGCAATATGGCATACCAATATGGCTATCGATTTAAGAATACTGGATGTAGGAAGGGGTTCATCAAAAAAACTCCTCCAAGTAGCCATGTGGGTAGTAAACAAAAAAGGTCTAATAGGGTCAAACACTTTTACATCTAAGGTATTAATGATAGTAAATAATATGATGATCGCCATCGTAGTCACGATAGGGCCTATAGAATTATCCGTATAGCATGATAAGGTAGTTGAAAGTGTAGCGACCATGATCAGGGATAGATAAGCTACCGTGAAAGCGCCCATAAATCGCCAAAGCACATCATGCTGTTGCAGTATGACCAGTCCATTACTATTCAACACCATTACATCCCCCACACCGAACATCAAGCGGCCTATACCCAGAGACATCATTGCCAACCAAACCAAAATGATAAAAGTATAAAGGTCCCCGGCTATAAATTTAGAAAGCAATAATTTGCTTCTGGAAATCGGTTTAGTCCCGAGCATACGCAGTGTACCCATAGCAGCCTCACCGGACACCATATCACCAGTGACTAGCGCCACTAACAAAGGGACCTGAAGGAAAAGTAATTGTAATATAATAAAGGCAACCAAATTGCCATTCAGTATGGCTCCATTGAACATCAGGGTCTGCTCAAAGGATGCTGTAATGAGCGAAATATAAGATAGACCGTCTACCTTAAGGGCAAACAATATCACCCCTACCAATACACTGATTGCTATTAGGCTAATATAGCTGCGTGGTTTTGCTGCAATTTTTACAAACTCGTTGTGTATACTTTTTCGAAGCATCATTTTTGTAAAGCCTTTAGAAAAAAATCCTCTAATTTTCTTTTAGAATTCATACTATATACTTGCACCTCATTTTTTATCAGTAAGGCATTGATCTCTGCCCCCTCTTTTTTAGAGGCATTCACTTCAATCAAGGAAGAGTTGATCAAAGTTGCTTTTAGGTGTTTGAATGTATCTTCTATTATTCTTAGTGCGACTTTGGCGGCACTCACTTCAAGTGTTACAATCAATTCTTGTTGATTAAGCAGTTCATGCACCTCGCCTTGTATGACCATTCGCCCTCGATCTATGATGATCATACGATCTGCGATAAGCTCTATTTCAGAAAGGATATGTGAAGACAATACGACAGTTTTATGATGATCGTTTTTAAGGGTTAATATTAAATTGCGAATATCAATGATACCCTGTGGATCCAGTCCAGTAGTGGGTTCGTCCAGTATTATTAACTCCGGATCGTGTAATAAAGCTTGAGCAATACCCAACCTTTGTTTCATCCCATGTGAAAAGCCGCTTACTTTATCCTTTTCGCGTCCCTTCAATCCGACATATTCCAACATACCATAGATCTTGCTATTGCTTACATCCGCTCCGGATAAACGGCCGAATATCTCTAAATTTGTTTTGGCAGATAAATACTTATAAAAATCGGGCTTTTCGATAATACATCCAATTTGGCGTAAGATCTTAGCCCGATGGTGTTTCAAGTCTTGGCCAAACATCTTAATCGTCCCGAAATGGGGGTTTATCAGGGACAGTAAGCACCGGATAGCGGTACTCTTACCTGCGCCGTTTGGGCCTAAAAATCCAAACACATCACCCCGATAGACATCAAAACTCACATCTTTTAATGCTTCCAGTGGGCCATATCGTTTAGAGAGGTTGACGACCTCAATGATTTTATCATTCATTACTTATACGACCTTTTGTAAATAGAATAAGAGGTGTGAGCTTGATATTGCTTCATCGATTAAGGCACAATATCGGAATGTATTGCAAGCTTACCATAAAAAAGTTAATAAACTTGGCAGCCCTTCACGCAACCTTTCAGTGCAACGCACACCTTATCTTTAATCGAATTTTGATTTTACTTCACCCGTAAATCGGTTAACTTGCAGATTGAAAAAAATGGAATCCCGTCATCATGATCTGTAGAATCGCTCTTTTATTTTTCTTTTACCATGTATCACTAAGCCTTACAGCTCAATCCTTGCCTGACGAATATATAATCTCTTCAGATGGTCGTCGTCTGATGCACGGACTACAGCCACAAGATGGCTTGTATGATGATAAGATCGTCCGAAGAATAGACCTTACCATCGATGCAGCCAATTGGAAAAATATCCTGACTCAAAACTATTCTTCGAAGAAAGACCTTGAAGCCAAGTAGGTATACGCTACAAAGGCCAAACTTCGTATACACGTGTGACGACGGATAAAAATTCATTTAATATCACAATGGATTTTACTGACCCTAAGCAAGAGATCAAAGGGTATAGCACCTTGAATTTTAATAATAGTTATGAAGATAATAGTTTTATGCGAGAAGTGTTTTACGAAAACATGACCCGGAAATATACTCCTTCGCTCAAGGCTACCTTTTTCCATCTCTACATCAACGGATAGGACTATGGATTATATCCACATATCCAGACCTTGGACGGTACTTATATCAAAGAATGGTTTTTGAGCAATGATGGAGCAAGATGGAGATGCGAGCGAATGACGGGTACTGGTGCTGGACCTCTCCAAGGGGGAGGAGGGGGTTTTGGGGCAGGTACATCTTCTCTAAATTTTCTTGGAGACGATACCAGCTTATATAAACTACATTATAACCTAAAACATTCAGGTATACCCAATCCGTGGACTTATCTCATCAAAGCTACGCGTGAATTGAATAATATCTATAATATCGATACACTCAACCGATACTTGGATGTCGATCGTGCACTTTGGTTTTTAGCCAAAGAAATCTTGTTTGGAGATGACGATAGCTATGTCAATAAAGGAGGCATGGACTATTACGCTTACTATGATAAGGAGACTGGGCGACTTATCCCACTGGAGTACGATGCCAATTCCGTGATGAAAGGTCAGACAAGCACTTGGGATCCCTTTTTAAAAGAATCAATATCAGCCGATGGATCATTACGGATAATCCGGATAATCTGGATAAATATCGATTTCCGATAGGTACGGTCTTAAAAGCAAAAAAATACCTTATCGTATGGGCGGATGAAGATGGGAAACAAATAGGCTTTCATGCCAATTTTAAACTCTCGGCGGCCGGAGAACCACTAATTCTTTTAGACTCTATTGCAAAACAAGTCGATAAAGTTCAGATGCCAGTATTGGGGGATGATATAGCATTTGCTCGTCAACCCAATGGGATAGGCAGTTTTGTTATCAAGGCACATACTTTTAATAAAAATAATGATGGAACTACACCAAATCAAGATGAAGTAAAGCCTGATGGATTATTGATTTTTCCCAATCCAACCAGCTCTGTTATTACAATTGAATCAAAGACTGGATCTCCACAATGGGTGAGTATATACAATTCATTTGGCCAATTGATGATCCGTAAACTTATAAAAAAAGAAACGTTGAACACGTACGACTGGCCCCAGTGGTGTCTACCTAGTAAAAACCAAGTTTCAAAGCACTAGATTTATCAAATTATAACCTTCGACTTGCTAGATTGAATGAATTGATCTTTCACGTTGGAAGCTTTCACTTCCAGATTTCTGAATAAACCATTAGAGCCAAGTCAATTATATAATATTTTTTTTCACTGAAGCAATTACGTAATATGATAAGTGATAAATTCAATTTCATAGTATATAAATTCTAAACAGTAATGTTAAAATAACATAAAATTTTATATTCCATCCATGCAACCCTCATCTCAGGCTATATCGATAATGTACCACGTTTAAAAAATTAGTCTTATTTTCGCGAATTTTTAAATCAAACTACTTGATCGATTTTTCTTTGCAAGATATTAATACAGAGCATCCTTCATT
>JAYSTG010000173.1:0-4849 GCA_043719965.1 Saprospiraceae bacterium
GTTTGTTTATCTAAGGCTATTATTCTATTCAGTTCACTGTGGTAATCATCCTTCTTTTGCTCCCATTTTTGTTGGGTGAGATAGTCTAGATAAACTGAATAGTATTGATCTTTTATTTTATAGAATGGAATAAAGTGGGTCAGACTTGGTTGGATAATATCTTTCAAATGAAATTTCAGGTTGATATGGTCTAGAGTGACCTGTCGATATGCATGATGGTCTTCGGTCAAAAGTACCGGAATCTGTAGTTCATCGGGTCTTTGTGTGCCTAAATCAGCCGCCAACACCAGCGGTCCATATTTGAATGCGATTCTATCCGGATTATCCGGCATGGATTCAGTATATATTTTGTGATGCAGTTGTAATCGGATACGATCATTTTTCATTAAAGTGTGATTCAGCGTATAATATCCATTGGAACCAAGACGAAGGGCTACTGGCTTTCCATTGATTTCAACATTTATAGTATCAGACCAAAACGGTTTTCTAAAAGCCAGGCGAGTACTTTTTTTCGGCTGAGTAGTTATATATAAATTAACTTCATTGGATTCTGGAAACAAAGTGGTTTGACTTAATATCAAAGCATTAGCTTTCCAGGTTACAGTAGAAGGAATAAATAGATTGATAAATACCGTATGACTGCCATCATGATTATAGATTTGTTCATTGTATTTGGAATGATTTTCCATACCACTACCCACGCAACAAGTAAAGGTGTTAAACGTATCACTATATGTTTTTTTAGTGCCCATTCGTAAGGGTACGAAGTAACACATCATTCCATTATCTGGATTTTGAGACGCCAAAATGTGATTGTATAATGCTCGTTCATAATAATCCATGTATTTGGAATCCGGTGACCAGGCAAAAAGGTGTCTGGTGAGTTTGAGCATATTATAGGTGTTACAAGTCTCACACGTATTATCACTTAGTCTATCATTTAAGCGATCTTGTTCTCCACAAAATTCATAGTTGCTGTTACCTCCAATCACATAGGTATGATGATCCACCATAGCATTATAAAAAGTAGTTGCTATCGTTTTGTCGGTAGATAAGCCATGAACTTCAAATTGCCTCGCACTGCCAATTGCTTTAGGTACATTGGTATTGGAGTGTTTTCCGGGCAAAGGATCTATACCCATAGAAAGCGGTTTCATCACCTCACGATCAAAAAATTTGTAGGATAGATTTAAATATTTTTTATTTCTGGTGAATGAATAAATATTGGCGAGTACATCATTCATACCACCATATTCACATTTTAACATTTCTAATCTGGTAGAATCATCCAGATGATTGATGGTATGATGTACCCAATCAGCCATTTTAGTCACGATTTTTAATGCTTGTTTATTATCAGCATGGTAATAGGCATCACACAATCCGGCCATGATTTTATGCACCGTGTACCAAGGGCTCCATCCTCCATTTAAGTCAAAACCCGATGCTTTTATTTTTCCCTGGCGGACCATTGAAAATATAGAGTCTTCTTTTGGGATGGCTCCAAGGTATCCTGATTGACGGACGGATTGAATGATAGCTAGCTCTGTAATGGTGTAATCTAATTTCTTTTTAAGCGAAGGAGCTCCTGTCGAACTATACATCATGGCCATAGCTGAAAGGTAATGGCCTAAACTGTGACCGGATAACCCATCTGATTCCCAGCCTCCATATATAGAGTCTTTGGGAGGTAAACCGGCATGTTTCCTGAATCGGTATAGCATTCTATCCGGAGAAAGCAATTGTAGGAAGGCACTATCCTTTGATCGGGCATGATGAAATGGACTTCCAGGCGTTAGTTGGACATCTTTTAAATGGAACCCATAGACATGGATCGGAATGACAGGCTTGATTAGCACTTTAAAGTCATCTGCAATCGGTGTGATAGACTGAGTTTTGAGATCCAAGGATTGGATCAGAAAAGATAATCCCATCATTAATCGTAGCAATCGTAAACTTGCTTTCGAACTAATATGAATAGAAAAATATACCATCCTCATTGATTTAGAAACTTCGGTGGATGATTATCGTATGTAATTTGGGTTAAACTGCTATACTCATCTTTATTTTTTTCTCCAATTCGGCTACGGTGGTTCTGAACGAATCATCTGTATCTAAAAGATCTTTGATGGTCTTTACAGAGTAGATTACTGTACTATGATCCCGGCCGCCAAAAGTTCCTCCTATTTTCGCAAGAGAATAATTAGTTAGGTTTTTTGCAAGATACATGGAGAGTTGCCTCGCGATGACCACAGATCGTTTTCGAGTTTTGCTTTGTAAAAACTCTTCTTTAATATTGAAGTGCTCTGCAACCATTTTCTGGATTTGATCCAGCGTGATTTCTTTAGAATAATTTTTTACAAACTTTTCGATCACCTCTTTTGCTAATATGACATCGATCTGCTTTTGATTAAGTGAAGCTTGTGCTGCTAAGGATATCAATACCCCTTCCAGTTCTCGTACACTATCTTTTATGTTAGCACAGATCAATTCCTGTACATTATACGGGATGATAATCTCTTCATCCTGCGATTTAGCATCCAAGATAGCCATTCGTGTTTCGAAATCTGGAGCCACCAGATCTGCGCTGAGCCCCCATTTAAACCTGGATATCAACCGTTCTTCCATATCCATAAGATCCTTCGGAGGTCTATCAGATGATATGATCAACTGTTTGCCGATCTGATGCATTTGATTGAAAATATGGAAAAATATTTCTTGAGTTTTAGTTCTATTAGCTAAAAACTGGATATCGTCTATGATCAATACATCGAGATTCTGGAAAAAAGCCATAAAATCATCTATAGCATTGTTTTTAATAGAATGAATGACTTGCTGCGTAAATTTTTCTGAACTCAGATAAATCACTCCTTTATCTGGATGATTGCTCAGTATTTCATTACCTATAGCTTGTATCAAGTGCGTCTTACCCAGACCCACTGCACCATATATGAATAAAGGATTGAAGGCTGTACCGCCAGGTTTTTTTGCAATAGCCATGCCTGCGGACCTTGCCAACTTATTACAATCTCCTTCTATAAAATTAGTAAGTTTATAGTCTGGATGGAGGTTGGATTCGAATTTGACCTTGCGAATGCCGGGTATTACGAAAGGATTGACAAGATGACTAGGGTCTAAGGATTTTGGAAAACTAGGCTCAGTGGCAGAGGTCCTGGTTTTTTTCTCCATAGGGATAAAATACTCAAGGCGACCTGATTTGCCGAGTTCATGTTTGATGCTTTTCTTGAGAATGTCGAGATAGTGTTCCTCTATCCATTCATAAAAAAATTTATTTGGTACTTGAATAGTCAATACGGCATCTTCCAGCTGAATAGATTTGACAGGTTCAAACCAAGTCTTAAAGCTTTGCTCAGGTATGGCATCGCGTATGGCTTTCAAGCAATTATCCCAGACGATTTGATGCATAAGGAGCATAAAAGATACTAAAGAATTTGTATTGGTTGGTTTGTTAATTTTATTGGAAATCGTCCTTACTTAGGGACAATCGTTACTATAATGGCAAATGTCATTAAAAAAACATGAATTAACGAATCTTACCTCCAGATGTATTACATATTTTCTTCAACCATTCATAATCCATTCATTTTTACAAGTTTTGCACTTGTGCTTTGAATTATTACGTTCAAATTCGATATCTACTCGACCCAACATAGTTCCGCCCCAACCCACTTGGTTGATGACCAAAGGACGACTTTCTTTGTTTTTGGTGACAAAGGCCTTATCTAGAAAAGTATGGGTATGGCCACCTAAGATAAGATCCACATGACTCAATAGTGGTGCAATCCTCTGGTCAGATATCTTTTGATCCTTGTAACTATAACCTAAATGAGACAAGCAGATGATATAGTCACATTTGATTTCCTTTTTGAGAAAAGTACTAACCTGATTCCCTTTATCCACTGGATCCCGATATCGGGTATTACCTGCGAGAATGTCAGGCACCAGCCCTTTTAATTCTATGCCAAGACCAAAAATGCCCACTCGGACTCCATCTATATTTTTTACAATATAATCTTTGACTTCATCGTGTACTGGTGTATCCTTGAATTCGTAATTTGAATTGACCAATGGAAATGAAGCATGTTTTAATTGAGTTTTTAATAGTTCCAGGCCTGCATCAAAATCGTGATTGCCTATCGTGGATGCATCATAGCCTAATGCAGTCATGGTCTTCATTTCTAGTTCACCCTTGTACAGATTAAAATAAGGTGTGCCTTGGAAAATATCTCCACAATCTAACAGTAAAACATTTTTTTCAACCTTTCGAATGGCTTTGATCATGGATGCCCGTGATGCTACACCCCCCAATCCTTGCAGCCGACTCCCATCCATTGGAAACGGGTCGATTCGACTATGGACATCATTAGTATGTAGGATAGTGATCTTGACCTTATCTTCCAGAGACCACCCGTTTATGGGCATACCTTGTCCCATTACCCATCCTCCAGTAAGACTGCTATATTTCAAAAAATCCCTTCGCTTCATAGTACTCAAGGTTTAAGGTTAGTTTTGAATGGAAATCCGCTGATCCAATGCAGATCCGATCACGCCTTTTTCTTTTGCTTCTACAACCAACATATCTCGTACCAAGATATTTTTTTCAATCCTGGGTAATGGAATCAAAAAACTAAGATTATCTCCTCCATTGGCTATATAATCGGTCATCCCTATATAATAAGTTGATTTAGGATCAATCTCTTTTTGGTGGATCTTAACGCTTATAATTTTTTTACCGGATATAGTCATAGTTACGCTTGAGGAGACCGGAAGCCCACCGCCTTCTGCGATATATTGTAAAAGCTTTAAGACTTCGGTGCCGGTGAGTTTC
>JAYSTG010000174.1:0-14024 GCA_043719965.1 Saprospiraceae bacterium
GCACGGTCCCTACCTAGATTCTAAATATTTTCTAAATTAAATTATGTTTAGAAATTACATCGATTCATCTCAAACCCACTAAATATGGCGAAGAACCGATAAAATTATCACTCTTAGAGTATGTCTTGAGTATTACAGAAAGGTTTAGGCTCACGACTATGAGATATGGGCCATTTTTTTGACCCTCAAAAAGATACATTTGTTCTTCGTGCTTTAGATAAAAAAATAATAATACAACAAAATGATATAAAAATAGATATTGATGGTTTTTACAAGATTCATTTTATTTTTAATTTTAGTATTACTCCTATCCGAGATGTACCGCTCCCTGATCTGAACATTTATCCCAATCCCGTAAAAAATAAAATTGATATAGTAAACCCTAAAGAATACCGTCTTCATCATTATAGACTGTATTCTTTAATAGGAGTGTTGATACAAGAGGGTAAAATCAATGGTAATAAAATAGAAATTACTAACTCACTTTCTAACGGCATTTATCTATTGCAGATATCAACAAAGGATAATAAAATGAAAACTATAAAAGTATTATTTGATCTGTAAATTGAAATAGGTTCGATTTAATAGGGTGTACGACAAATTGCACAAGACTGACTTTTTTATCATGTGAGAATTATGTTCCAATTATTGCCCTTTTTATAACATCTAAGATTACTATTTGCTTGAGCTTTGGGAATTGGCCATCATTAGCACTACAATTTTAACCTGCCTTGAATTACATTTCGATGTGTAGTTCTTCTCGTATCAATAGCCTAGACCCATCAACAATTACATAAGTATACTCTCTCTTGTTTTTTGCACCTAATAACAGAATGATAGGCTTACAATTTTTTTGATCAATAACTCTAATGATCCTCTATAATAATCAATTACCATTTTATTTGATTTTACCACACATCCACTTAAAGTAGCTCTTTAAAAAGTCTCTGATCCCCCTTCAAAAAACTTCTTTTTGCCATATCAGGCACATCAAATATTGCATGGTAGCAGAAATACCAAAACCACTTACCTCTTGGGTAATAAGTGGTTATTCTTTACTTCAATGATTCCGAAACATGTGAAGAGTTTATTTTACCGTTTCTACTTTTGGGTACAAGCCCTGGGCTTAACTGAATTGTTTGCTTCCCAAATCGGTGGATAAAATGCACATAAGCTGTTTTGATAATCATAACCATTCTTAAATGTCGATTCCTCTTTTAACCAATTGATCTAATTCTTGTTCAAAACTGTGTAAGGTGGCTTGTTTGAACGAGTTACTATCCATATTTTTCGGGTTTTATGTTCCTAAATATATTGTAAAAAGTGCAATTTCTCGTGCACCCAGTTTGTTTCCAATGCTTTCGTTCCTAATAATTAAGTTAAATTTGTCCCTTTATTACTCCAACTATGAAATCAAAAATCGGAATCTTAGGCTCAGGCCAAGTTGCTAAAGATCTAGCTCGCGGTTTTAAAGATTTAGGTTACGATGTCATGCTCGGATCCAGCGATCTTTCCAAACTTGAGGAATCTAAAAATACGCTTAAAGTAAAGATAGGTAGCTTTCAACAGGCATCTGCCTTCGGAGATATCATAGTCCTTGCTGTGAAGGGGTCTGCCGCCATAAAAGTATATAGCAATCTCAATGCAGAAGATATTAAAGGCAAAACTGTAATCGATACGACTAATCCTATTTCTGATATACCTCCTGTAAATGGAGTATTACAATTTTTCACTCAACAAAATGGTTCATTAGCAGCTCAATTACAAAAAACACAAACCGAAGCCAATATTGTAAAAGCTTTTAATTCTGTTGGGAGTGGGAGCATGTATAAACCTCAGTTCGCCGGAGGCACACCCACGATGTTCATTTGTGGAAACAATGACGATGCTAAAACTCAGGTAACTTCGATTCTTGAAAAATTTGGATGGGATACTTCCGACATGGGCACTTTAGATGCTGCCAGCAGTATTGAAAGCCTTTGTGTCCTTTGGTGTATTCGAGGATTCAAAGATAATCAATGGAGTCATGCCTTTAAATTATTAAAGTAATAAGTGACGATTTAATTATCCATCTTTTCATTCCATTTGGGCTTAAATTTGAATCATGAAAAGTGTCGCATACCTATTGTTGTTATTGACCTTTCTAAGTTGTCAAAAAAAAGAGCTAATACCGACCCAAGTCAAGGAAGCAATCACTTCTATTCAAGTAAAATATGCTCCTGATAAAAGAACTTCTATCTTTAATGTCGAACCAAGTTATAATGAAGGCCACCTAGTAATCAAAGGAGAAACGAACTATCCTGCCGCCAAAAAAGATCTTCTTGAAGCTGTGGGCAATATATCTTACTTAGATAGTATAGAATTACTGCCCAATGCTTCATTAGACGGATATTTTTTTGGGGTCATCACCATACCTGTCGCCAATATGCGATCAAATCCAGGTCATAGCTCCGAGTTATCAAATCAACTCTTGTGTGGCACTGTCATACGTAATTATAAATGGGTGCATGGATGGCTCTATTGCCAGACACCAGATGATTACTTAGGTTGGGTGGATCAAGACGCAATAAAAATAATGGATTCAATTGAGTTAAATAATTGGTTGAATAGGCCTAAAATTATCATTACTCAAGACCAATCTTATCTCATGCAGTCTGCTTCAAAATCAGCTAATGTCTTGAGTTCATTATCTGCTGGAGCTATCCTCGCTAGTGGTGACCCGTATAAGGATTTTTACGAAGCGTTCCTTCCAGATGGAAGAATGGGGTATGTTCCCGGATCACATGCCCAAGACTTAAAACTATGGAAACTTAAACAATCTAAACCTAAGTCAATAAATGAAGTTCTTAAAACAGCTTATAGTTATTTAGGAAGGCCATACTTATGGGGAGGAACCTCGGGTAACGGCATGGATTGTAGTGGATTTACAAAAATGGTTTTTCTCCAACATGGACTTTTATTACCACGAGATGCATCACAACAAGTCAAAGTAGGAATGCCAATAGAAACTGATACTACATTAAAAAATCTTGAGCCCGGGGATTTTTTATTCTTTGGAAGCAGACCCACCGCTAGTCAACCTGAAAAAGTGACTCATGTCGCCATCTATTCTGGCGATGACAAAATCATTCATGCTTCCGGATTCGTACGTGTTCAAAGCTTACGGAGAGGTGATTCTACTTTTGCTGAACATAGATTAAATTCTTTATTGAGGGCAACTAGACCATTTGCCTCTTCAAAAGAATATGGTATTCCATTTTTAAGTGATTTAAAATATTTTAATTAAACGAAAAATACAATGCTGTGAAAGAATATAAAAACTGTCAATCCTGTGGAATGCCTAGGAAGAAAGATGAAAAAGGTGGTGGCACCAATGTTGATGGGTCGAAAAACTTGGTGTATTGTAGCAGATGCTATGATCACGGGGCTTTTACTAACCCCTATATGAAAGTCACCGAGATGCAAGCCTTAGTCAAAGAGAAAATAAAATCATTTGGATTCCCTAGATTTATCGCAGGGTTTTTGACTAAAAACATACCATCCTTAGAGCGGTGGAAAAAATAATAAAATTGATAATGCAAGGTATTACCCAGTTTGGTATTCAAACTCATTTTCTTTCCAGAAACAACTCATCCAGATAAGCGCTCCTGGTAACGGCTGTATAATTATCCCTGCATGATCCAGTCCCACTTCGCATAATACTTTTACATACCCTCCTGCTATCGACGGACTCATCGTGTGACCTTCCAAGATAGCAATGTCCCAGTTCATGAAAGACCACAAACTCTCTGGCTAAATCTGAAGCCTTATCCCAAAAGGGCTTGTCGATGGTGACCCTATTAGGATCCTGGCTATTATAAGAGCATTGACCGAGTACATGATCTGTCTTGATATCACTTATGAATCCGGTGATCACTGCATCTGCTAAGTCAGTATTGATGCCCCGAAGGCCGGCTTCTTGTTCAAATTTTTTAAAATGTGGCCACAATGCCTTATCTACTTTTAAATATTCAGCCATTTCATCTCTTCCTCCAATGGAATCAAAGAAATCGCCTTGACAAGAAGTTAACATTTCGGTAATGAATAACAATTTCATGAACGATTTAATCTTAGTTTTCATAAATTAGGTTTAAAACTCAACGGAAACCAGTGTAACAAAAAGTATTTTAATCCTTCTTCTTAAATAAATTTTAACTTGCTATTCAATAAGCATTTGAAATTAGATTGAAATCCCATTAACTTTATCTTAAAGCTTCAAACAGAAAACCCTTATCCGATAGAAATTAAAAACGAGATTAAATATGGAACCAGGCAAAATAAAATGGAATATCGACAAAATTCATTCCGAAGTAGGGTTTATAGTAAAACATTTAATGGTTTCTAAAGTCCGAGGTCATTTTAAGGAATATGAAGCTAATGTGATGACGACAGGTGAGGATTTTAAGACTGCAGAAGTTGATTTTTGGCTCGACCCCACTTCTATTGAAACCGGTAGTACAGATCGTGATAAACATATCCTTTCTTCAGATTTTTTTGATATCGTACATCATAAACAAATTGGCTTCATAGGAAATACCATTGTAGACATTGATCATGACGGAAGCTATCAATTGCATGGTGATCTTTCCATCAATGGTATCACCAAACGAATCGAATTGGATGTAGAGTTTGGTGGCGTGATGAAGGACCCCTGGGGAAATCAAAAAGCTATTTTTAATATCAATGGAGATATCAGTAGAAAAGAATGGGGCCTGGTATGGAATGCTCCTTTAGAGACAGGTGGCGTATTAGTAAGCGATTTGGTACATATTAATTGTGAGATTCAATTATTTAAAGCTTAGATACCAGTAGAAGATATAGTTAGAAAAATTCTTGTAAGTTGTCTTCAGGAAGTTTTTCCTCTAGAAACAAAAAAAATGATCACTTTCAAATTCTAGCTAAAGCCACTTCCAATGCTTTATGTAATCCATCCGCATTTTTTCCACCAGCCGTTGCATAAAAGGGTTGACCACCGCCACCTCCTTGAATATGAACAGCTAGTTCCTTTATGATTTGTATTGCATTCATGTTATGTGACTTCACCAGATCACTCGAAATCTGCAACATCAGCATTGGTTTATCATTCGCTACAAAACCGAATAAGATGTAAGCAGGACCTACTTCTTTTTCCAATTGGAATGAAAGTGATTTCGCATCTTTCTCTTCTAAAGTGCCAAGATGGCGAATGACATAATTGATTCCACCTTTCGATGTTATAGATGACTTCAGTGTTACCTTGAGGTCTGCAATCTCTTTTTCCTGGTAGGTAGTAAGTTGATGTTTAAGAGCCCGATTTTCTTCCACTACGGATAACAATGAGGCAAGTAAGTCTTTAGGATTTTTTAATACTGTTTTTATTTGACTCATAAGGTTTTCTTGAGTCTCCAAATAATGTTCCACAGCGTCAGCAGTGATCGCTTCAATACGACGCACCCCTGCGGCCACTGCTCCTTCACTGGATATTTTAAGCATACTGATTTTGCCCGTAGAGCTCACATGACATCCTCCACAAAGCTCTCTTGAATAAGTAGATTCAAACGTAATCATCCGTACACGCTCGCCATATTTTTCACCAAAAAGCATCGTAGCTCCGGATTGTTGAGCTTCAGCGATGGGAATACTTCTGGCTTCATCCATAAGTATATTTTCTCTTATTTTTTGATTGACCATATGTTCGATTCGGGCTAGCTCATCCTCACTTACTTTTTGAAAATGAGAAAAATCAAACCTCAGATATTGATCATTAACCAAAGACCCTTTTTGATGGACATGCTCACCCAGTACTTTTCGCATGGCGGCATGCAAAAGATGAGTCGCACTATGATTGTTTTCGATTTTTTTTCTTCGATCTATGTCTATAGAAGCATAAAATGCAGCAGTCGGGTCAGATGGTAGTGTATCCACATAATGCAGTGGCATATCTATTTCTTTCCTTGTATTCACCACATGAATGGTTTCATTAGCAGTTTGAAGGATACCGATATCACCGACTTGTCCACCTCCTTCTGCATAAAATGGGGTTACATCGAGCACGAGTTGGTGTTCTATTTTCTCTTTTGTTTTTATACTGCGATACTTGATGATATGTACACCTTCTGCTTCGGATTGGTCATAGCCAATGAACTTGGTTTCTTTACCTTCTCGTACTACGATCCAGTCTCCGGTCTCTGTGACCGCAGCAGCACGAGAGCGAGCACGTTGCTTCCCGAGCTCGGCTTGAAATCCGGCTTCATCAACCTGCATATTCCGCTCGCTGCAAATCAACATAGTCAGGTCAATGGGAAATCCGAAGGTATCATATAATTCAAATGCATCTGACCCGCCAAGCATACCTCCTTGTAGGGTAAAAACCTCCAGTCTTTTTAATCCTCCTTCTAACGTACGTAAGAAGGCTTTCTCTTCTTCTTCCATGACTTTAGCAACAAATTCTTTTTGCTTGTGTAGTTCAGGAAACACCTCTTCAAAATAAGACGCAAGGAGGGGTACTAGCTTAAAGAAGAATGGTTGACGAATATTTAAAAAAGAATAATAATATCGGACTGCCCTACGTAATATACGCCGTATCACATAGCCAGCGCCACCATTACTTGGCAGTTCGCCATCGGCTATAGTAAATGATACTGCTCGAATATGATCCGCTAATACCCGCATCGCTATGTCTGACTTCGCTTGCACATCATACGACCCCTTATATGCAATGCCGCTCTGTTTTTCTACAAATGAAATCAATCCGCTGAAAACATCAGTATCATATGACGCCGATTTTCCTTGCAGCACCATACACAATCGTTCGAACCCCATCCCGGTATCCACATGTTTAGCAGGTAAGATTTCTAAACTGCCATTTGCTTTTCGATTAAATTGAATGAATACTAAATTCCAGATCTCGATGACTTGAGGATGGCCTTGATTGACAAGGTCTTTTCCTGGGATTTTTTTACGTTCATCTTCTGGGCGGATATCAACGTGTATTTCTGAACAAGGTCCACAAGGTCCTGTATCACCCATTTCCCAAAAATTATCTTTTTTAGATCCGAGGATGATTCGATCTTCCGGTAAGTATTGTTTCCAGTAATCAGCCGCTTCCAGATCACGTTCCAAATTTTCTTTTTCGTCACCAGTAAATATGCTTGCGTACATCCGTCCAGGATCTATCCCATACTTACTGGTTAATAGCTCCCAAGCCCATTCAATGGCTTCTTTTTTAAAATATCCTTTTTCTGGATAAATGGGATCACCAAAAGACCAATTACCCAACATCTCAAACATAGTATGATGATATCCATCAAGCCCTACTTCTTCTAGGTCATTATGTTTGCCAGATACTCTCAAACATTTTTGAGTATCGGCGATTCGATGATATACAATGGGCTTATTACCGAGAAACAAATCTTTAAATTGATTCATTCCGGCATTTGTAAATAAAAGGGAGGGATCATGCTTAAGCACTATAGGAGCCGAACTCTCAATGTGATGAAATTTTGATTTGAAAAAATCCAGATATTGTTGTCTTATCTCCTTTGATGTCATATCTCTATGGTAATGAGTTGCAAAAATAACAAGGCTTGGTGAATCCATATAAAGTTATTCTATCAATTAAACATACACTTACACCTATTTACATATTGCATTATTTCATCATATATTAAAGTTTGCCCTTCACATACTATACGCTTGGTCATCTGAGTTATTGTATATACTTTTAACGCACAAATTATCCCTCAGAACTTTTTTAGTTGAACCCAATCCAATGCATTAGGCATGGATTGCCCGTAGGGTCTGATGACTCCTATAGTCGTATCAGATCCCGATGATTAATATTGGGATGCTGATAGCTTCATCAGTCACTCGTAGGAGTTGACGCAATGAAAAATGCACTTCACATGCATTTTAATAGAAACATCTCACAGGTGCATTTTTCATTGGTCAGGGTTAAATCCTGATAAAGTTATTTTCTATTGTGAAAATAACTTTCGTCAGCTCCGTAGGAGGTATTCATTGCATTTCTAATGCATGAATACGGGTGAACATTGATATACAGCGCTTTGCTGCTGATAAAAGTTAATTGCTCTTTTTTAAAAACGAATCTGAAATGGCAGGAAAAACTACGAAATACACTTTTAACCAACACACACTTCAGTTTGAAAAAGCTGTTGAGCCTTTTAAAGTAAAACTGTTTAAAGTTTTTTCTTTTTTCTCTACTGCTTTGGTCAGCGGATTGATTGTCTTCTTTGTATTTCATAAATATTTACCCTCACCCAATGAAAAAATATTGGTAAAAGAATTGGAGACGGTCAAAGAACATTATAGTGTGATGTCGGATCAAATGGATTTGATGTCAAAAGCGCTTACCAATATCCAGCGAAGAGATGCTGATGTACATAGACAATTGCTCGGTATGGACCCGATAGACGAAGATGTGTGGAATGGAGGAAAAGGTGGCCACGATTTGTATGACGAATTTAGAAATTTACCGACCTCTGGAGAAATAGTAGGCAAGGCCTCAGAAAAAATGGATCGAATAGAAAGACAATTGGTGCTACAATCAAAGTCTTTAGATATTCTTCAAGCTACAGCTTCTAAAAAAGAAGACATGCTGGCTTCCATTCCTTCTATCAAGCCTGTACGCGTAGACAAACTCAATAAAAGTGTACGATTTTTATCTGGATATGGAATGAGACTTCATCCTATCCATAAGATCATGAAGATGCATGCTGGAATAGATTTTTCTGCAGCAAAAGGTACTCCAATCCAAGTCACCGGAGATGGCAAAGTCAGTGAAATAGAAAACAACTATTCCGGATATGGCAAGTGCGTTAAGGTCGACCATGGATTTGGTTATTCAACCTTATACGCTCACATGGACCGTGTAGATGTAAAGGTTGGGCAACTTTTGAAGAAAGGTAATTCTATCGGCGTGATCGGCAGTACAGGCACATCTACAGCACCTCATTGTCACTATGAAGTGCGTTATAAAGGCAATCCGATTAATCCTATTAATTTTTGCCTCGATAATCTTAGCCCTTCCGAGTATCAAGAATTAGTCAAATTGTCTGAGCAGCAGAACCAGTCTCTAGATTAATCACTCAAGACTAGCTATTACATTTTCAATGGAAATAGCAACCTTTTTAAGTATAGTTCTATCCTTGATTTTACTTAAGGCTATCTCTAATAATCTAGTTTTGAATTGAAATTGATTCTTTCCTAAAATAATCGATCAAACGAAAATAGGTTATTAGAGATAGCCTTAAATCCTGTTCAAAAGATCTATCGATTATCGATGAAAAAATAAGTTTCCACTTTCGGTGATAAAGTGACTCCTGCGGAGTCGAACTTCATTAAAACTCAACAAAGAAAAGCAGTCCATGACTCCAGAGGAATTAGACTTTTTCAAAGTCAATTCAGAGTTTTGATAATCCCTTTGACTTTAATTTCTTAAGCATTTAGCTGTATCAATATATTCCCCAGTTCACCTTCTAAAATAGCTTTGACAAAACTAAAATCAAATTTTAAGATGTTCCAATCCTAAGCCGGAAAACTTCACGATCTTCGCGATAATTATTATCTTCAATCCATGCAGTGGGAAACCGTCATCGGCTTAGAAATCCATATTCAACTTAACACACTGACCAAGGCATTTTGTGCAGACAGCGCTAAATTCTCCAATGAGCCCAACACTCAGACCAGCATTATCTCCCTCGCTCATCCAGGCACTTTACCCAAACTCAATGACAGACAGATTGAGTCAGCCATCAAACTGGGTCTGGCTATGCAATGCCGAATAAATCAAGCCTCCTATTTCGAACGCAAACAATATTTTTACCCTGACCTTCCAAAAGGGTATCAAATATCACAGCAGGCAAGCCCCATCTGTATCGGGGGACTTCTTGAGCTTACTACTTCTGAAGGCATAAAAACCATACGATTGCACCATATACACATGGAAGAAGATGCTGGCAAATCTATCCACGACACAGATCCTATCTGGTCCAAGATAGATCTTAATCGGGCCGGAGTACCCCTGTTGGAGATGGTGACCGAACCGGATTTTCGCAATGCAGAGGAAGTCACTATATTCTTAGGTGATCTGCAACGACTCGTGCGTTATCTTGATATCTCCGATGCCAATATGGAAGAAGGGTCTATGCGCTGTGATATCAATGTTTCAGTACGACCTATGGGATCCAACGAACTGCGTGAACGCTGTGAAGTAAAAAATGTCAACTCCAGACGCTTTGCCCGTCGTGCGCTGGAGTATGAAGCCAACCGTCAGATTAAGATCTGGGAATCCGGCGCAGAAGTCAAGCGAAACACGATGCAGTTCATCCCAGAAGAAGGCATCACTACACCTATCCGATCCAAAGAAAGTGCACACGACTATAGGTATTTTCCAGATCCAGATCTACCACCTATCAAAATAGCACAAGATAGAATCAATAGGTTAAAAGCCGAACTACCTGCTCTACCTCAGAAATATCTCGATCTCCTCCTAAAAGAAAAAAATCTAAGTAGGGCCGATGCGATCCAGCTCATAGAAGATCGATCCATAGCTGAGTATTATTTGGATCTGGTCGAAGAAAATATTTCAGTTAATAAAATTGCTGCTAACTGGATAATTCAAACTGTACTCCCCTATTTGAATGATCAGAAAAAATCTATTGGGCAATTACCGTTGGCAAAGGAATCTGTCATCCTATTAATGAAATCGATCGAAACTGAAAAAATTACAAACCAGCAAGCCCTGGAGATCTGGCAAGTCAGCCTGAACGACCCTTACCTTTCCATTGCATCCTTAATTGAGGAAAAAATAACTACTACTCCTTCTTTAAATATTGAAAGTATTCTACAGGAAATTTATGCAGCATTTCCTATCGAGGCAGCTGAGTTTAAAGGGGGTAAGAAAAAATTAATGGGATTCTTTTTGGGCGAGGTGAAGAAAAGATATCCTGGGGTTAATGTTAAAGAAGTGCAAGGGAAGATGAGGTGAGGAGGAGAGGAAGGGAATAAATTTACTGAAGGATAAAAGAATAGTATCCGCTGCAAAAATGATTTGATGAAGGTTATAAAGAATTGGAAGCAAACCCTGGTGTCGAAGCAAACCTGCGAGGTTTACCAAATATCTGCGACAAATTTTAATCTTGTAGGTTTGCTTTGACTTCGCAGGGGTTAGAAGCAAACCTGCGAGGTTTACCAAATATCTGCGACAAATTTTAACCTTGTAGGTTTGCTTTGACCCGCAGGGGTTAGAAGCAAACCTGCGAGGTTTACCAAATATCTGCGACAAATTTTAACCTTGTAGGTTTGCTTTGACTCTAAGGCAAACCTACAAGGTCAAACCACACGCAGTTACATGTAAGACCTCGCAGGTTTGCCTTATCTTCATCCTATGCATCCCACTTCCTACCATTTCATCCAACATGCCAATGCAGATGATCTACTTTTCCCATACGATGGCAATAAAGTCTTCTTCCTAAATAAGATGAAAACAATTCTTCTACCACATATTGATTTACTGGCATACTGCCTTATGACCAATCATTTTCATATTTTATTTACACCAAAGGAAGACCTTAAAAAATCAAGTCAGGCAATGTCCAATCTATTAAATTCTTACGCAAAATCCTACAATAAACTATACCAACGTAGAGGCTCTTTATTTCTCAAACATCCAAAGTTTGTGGAAGTATCATTTACAGAAGATATCAAGAGGACGATCAAATACATTCATCGAAATCCTATACATCATGGAGCCACTGCATATTATCATGTATACGAGTGGTGTTCGTACAATGAAATTTTGTCAGAAAAATCAGAATGTGTAGCTGCTACTAAAGTTTTGGAAATATTTGGGGGAATGGATAATTTTAAGGATGAGCATGAGAAATTTAATATTTAGAAGTCGAAGCAAACCTGAGTCGAAGCAAACCTGCGAGGTTTAAGTAAGTATCTGCGGCTATTTATAACCTTGTAGGTTTGCTTCGGCTTTAAATTCTACATCCTACATCAAACTTCTTACATCCTACATCTTTCTTTTAATCTCTCAAAACCCAAGTACCCCCCAGTCTAAAATTTGTCCTAAATAAGGGTTGATCATAGGTCTCAAAAAATGTAGTACCTGTTGGGTATAGATAATACTCTAAACCTTCCATCTTAAAGAATCCTCTAAAATTACGTAATTGAAAATTAAAAAAGAACTCTAGTGCAGGGTGAAATGCTACCGTAGGGCTTACAGGATTGTAGAAATTACCCATGAATGGAAAATAAGACTGTGTCTTAAACGAAGGCAATACTCTACTATCCAGTCCAATTTGAAAAAATAAATTATTCTTAAACCAACGATCCTGATAATAAATTACATTTTGGGTAAACCAAGCAGGCAACCGCAGGACATCCTGATTGGTATTGAATTGAAATGATAATCGATGATGTGAGTGAAACTTTCCTACATGCAGTGTCTTATCGCCATACACTGAAGTGATACTGATTGCTGATTTTTCTTGTTGTGGAATACGAGCAGCATTGAGATAAATCGTATTGGTAATGATGGATTGTTCAAGTCCTGCCATGAAAGCTAACGAGGATATATTAAGTGACCCCCCGATTTGATTGGTGAGTGGCTTTTCAAAGGATAAAACATAGATCAATTTATTAAAATTGTACAACTGCCGATATATCAAAGGTACCGGAGAGCGCTGGAAGATGGCATGACCTTCTACGGACCCAAACTTCCTGCTTTGAGCTTTGATTTGCCCATAGATATAAAATTCCCCTAAATTTTCCAATAAACCCCACTGACCTTCTCCTGACAAATGGAAATTTCCTGCGATGGTTTGATTATACTGTCCTATCAGGGACAATAAATTCAAATTTGACTTAGATCTTGATTGACTAGTAGCGTAATATTCATGTTTGAGACCAGCCATTAAATAACTGGACTGTTTGATGATACCATCTAATCTAAATTCATTTACCAAGCCATTGGCCCGAAGATCAATCTGTTGAGTATCTCGAAACGAAAAATAACGACCATAATACAATGAATCCAATGGCTGTGCTATATCAAGATAAGTATTAAATTCTTTACGCAATGCTATTCGATGGGAAGCGCCAAGAGTGGTACCCTTCCACTTCAAATTAAATCCATTATGAATACTGAAGGAATGATCATGTTGCCTCGTGCGGCCGTTGATCGGAAAATCATCTATAATCGATGGCTCCTGACGATTAGTAGGTATTTTAAGTATAGAATCTGCTCGGGCAATACCTCCATGATCCTGTTGACGCATATCATTATTCAGGTAATTGAGGATCAGATCATAGTTGCCTTTTGGCGAATGATACCAAAAGTTAATGTTTGCATTTCTGTTTTTAGTAATTTGCTCTTGAAATTCTCCTTTATAGTTATTCGATGCCAGCTGTACATTTAAATGCAAACCATTCTGAAAGGTTTTACTAAATAACCATTCCAATTGCAAATCTTCCTGTTTTAAACTTTTCTGAGCTACCCGTCCACTAAAAAAAGGTCGTTTCGAATCATAGAGCTTTAAGTCTTCATATTTCAGTTTATAGACATCCAACATATGCGACCCAAGATCCAGTCCCTGCCTTTTAAAATTAGTATATACCGCTGGGCGCGCTGACGAACCATTATTCCCAAGGTTTAAATAAGGCACTCGTTGCAATCGAATGGCTTCATACTGATGAAAAATATCTGTGAGTGAAGTGTCATCAAATATTTGATCAAGTTTGAGTTGATAGGGGCTATAGATTCTGACTGTATCTGGAGGTAAATCTTCCAAGATTTCCTGATCGATGGTGTCTTGACTTTGCTGCAATTCGCGAGATGGAGGAAATGGTCTGGCACCGGTCTGTTGAGCATGGATAGCATCCAATTCTGCAATACTAATCAGAAATAAAAGTAAAATCTTATTCACTGATTATAGATTATATAAACAAATATGAAAGTTGAGTAATATTCTTCAAAA
>JAYSTG010000175.1:0-4832 GCA_043719965.1 Saprospiraceae bacterium
TGCAGATTATAATTCGGGAGATTTATCCCGTGAATCTCACAGATGAACGCAAAAATGAGTCTGTCTAAGCAGGCCCTATTTATATCCAAATCAGGCATAAGGCATGATTTGCACGAAGTGACAAACAGGGGAACTACGCCCGCCTGCCAAAAATATAAACTGGAGTGGCGCGCAGGCACTTTAAATGCTCTGCAAAAAGAACATCTATTGTATGATATTATGGGGGATACAAAAAAAAGAGGTTTTCAGAGACAAGCTCTAAAAACCTCTTAAAATTAATTTTAGAAGGACTGTTTATCTCGGACCTTCGTACTCCAAATGCCAGTTAAAATTTACCCTGATATTAGGAGCTGCTGGCACAACACTTGGTTGTTTCATAAAAAATTTTACATCCATACTGTGGTCGCCGGGATTAAATCGATTTAATCCGGAAGGATCTAACTGAGCAGATCGAGTATTTCCAGCGGGTTGACCATAAAAATTGGTCACGCTCGTAATTTTATTGGTACTTAAGTCGATGGTAAATACCGGCGAGTAACCACCATAACCACTCACTGCACCTGAACTCAAGATCGGTATAAATCGGTCATGCCAGTACTCAGGATCCCAACCATCTACGGTATTGGCTCCAGAGGTACGCAACTCATATTTGAATGGAAACAAACCGGTCAAGGCCGCACTGACATTGTCTACCATAGTACCAGTCACCACGTAGGCTCCGTCAAAGTCATTTTTAACGAGGATATTAAATAAACCTTCCTTGGAAGATTCGACAATTTGAAATCCATTGGTCGCGCTGGCTATACCTATGCCTAAAGCATAGGCTTTAGTCAAATCAAACTTAGACGGGTCGACCGTAATAGTGACTTTTTTGGCAAACTCCCCAGCAGCAAAAGATACATTTAGAGATTTTAAAGTATACAGGGAAGTAGGCATGGCTTCGAATTCGGCACCATTGGCTCTGTTGTATTTACCAATGATAGAAGTATCCAATTTTAACACCACATCTGCTGAGGTATTTAGACTGGCTTCAGAATTGGCATCCCGTTGGATTGTAAAGAGCGGTAAGGTAGCAGCACCAGGCTTGGCACTAAAACCTATTGCATTCACTTCCTGAGCAGCACCAGCCATTCTAACAAAATTGTTACCTATGCCATCTATCGCATTGCCACCTTCTTCTATGCAGCTCGAAAAACAAGCTATGGCAATACCGCTTAATATTAAATGTTTTATTTTCATAAATTATAGATATACTAATTATTATAAAATTATTGTTTATCCCACCATACTCGACCATCCTGAGTATCGCCACCAGAAATTTTTCCAATCGCAGCATCAAGGTTAGTACGATTCAGATTATATTCTTGAGTCGGGTAAATAAATCTTCGAGGGATTTGTTTAGAGGCGTTGATAGCAGATGTGGTTGGCTTTAATGCCGGAGAACCGGTCCTACGCCATTCTGTCCAACCGGCTCGACCATCAGGATAGATTGCAATCCACTTCTGAACATTTATTTTCTCTAAATCATTTGTCGTACCATCTAAAGCTATAGCAGGGAGAGTAAGATATGAAGCAAATTTAGCATCGTCAGAAATACCCCATCGCTCCCAGGATGCTTTTATACCATCTGCATAGAATTTGTTTTTGTCTCCCGTAATCCAGCCTCGTTGTATGGCTTCAGCAATCGTAAGCAATACTTGAGATGCAGAAAGAATAACTATCGGTGAAGCTTGCTCTCTAAATTTTGGAGCCAAAATATATGCCCAGTCAGCATTTGCATTAGTATAGGTAATGGCTGCATCTCGGGTCAACCCATAAGGCACTCCTTTTACTTCACCTTTAGCATTAGGCGTACCAAATTGTTGAAGTCTAGGGTCGTTCAAGTTCTTCAGCAGGTTAGCTAATACATCGCTGATGGAATAATCTTTGCGCCCATCATAAAGATTGAACCAAGGATTTTTATAAGTACCACCTGGATATTCAAAGGTGACATCGTCGGCAACAGAAGAAAGATAACCGGCAGGATCGGCGAAAGCTGCTTTAAACTCAGTAGCTCCCAGTGCAGCATCTACTTTTGAAAGTCGCATGGCCAATACTAAACGCAATGAATTTGCGAATTTTTTCCATTTATTCTTATCTCCATTGAAAAGGATATCGCCTTGCGCAGCCAGGCCGCCATCAAATTGGGCAATGGCTTCCTTCAGGTTTTTGTAAAAACCTTTGTACACATCAGCTTGAGCATCGTAGGTAGGCTTAGCTTCACCAGTCAATGCCTTACTGTATGGCACATCACCCCATCGGTCGGTCTGATGGTTATAGATATAAGTCAACGCTATCCGAGCGACAGCGATTTGATTATTGTTTGAACCATTGGCTAAAACCTTATCCTTTGTTTCGACATCCGTATTATTATTGATAATGTTTTGCAAATCATACATTGGGCCTGAATAGTTACCCGTAAAATTGATTTGCTGAACGGAATACAATGAAGCATCTGTGTACTGAGTCTCCGAAAAATACTGAGCATACAGACCTTCATTCATACCTTGGGACCAGCCACCTAAACCAGCTAAGGCATTAGTCAAAAGGGCTGAGGTCACTGGTACAGTAGTTGCGTTAGGATTGACATTTGTATCCCCAAAATCTGATAAGGAACAAGTGCTAAATAAAAAAGCAACAACAATAAGAATTAATGATTTAAATAAATTTTTCATTTTTATTTATTTTTTTTAGAATCCGACTTTAACATTAAAACCAAATGATCTGGAACCAGGGAATTGGCCATTTTCGCCATATCGCTGACCGATCTCAGATGGGTCAAAGTCTTTAGATTTAGATGATATTAACCAAGGATTGCGAGCAATAAAAGATACGATTAAACTATTTACATGTTTCAAGCCAAGTTTGCTCGTCGGTATTTTGTAGCCTATGTTTACTTCTCTTAATTTTACGTAATCAAGGGGCAAAATGGAATTTTCTGCAATATTTCCATTAAAAAATTGATGCCAATAGGTTTGTGCATCCACATATGTGTCAACAGGTTTGCCTTCAGCGCTGACCCCTACTACGTGCACACCGCCACCTACGGCTACTGCATCTCTGCTAGGATTGCCCTTATCATTTAATTCGGCAGTCACTTCAAACAATCCGGAGAATTTGCCCCAGTTATCTGATAACGAATAAAAGACACCACCTCTGGAGAAGTCGATATTAAAGTTAGCAAATAAGTTACCTATAGAGATTTCATTCAAAACACCACCATTCCAATCTGGCAATACAGAACCAAAATAAGTATCTGCCTTAGTGGTAAACATGCCGGCAGCGGTTAAAATAGGTACTCCCGCGTCATTTTTAGCGATACCACCTCCCCTGACTTGACCCCAAGGTTGACCTACCTGATGTACTAATCGAGCTCCGGCTCTAGAACCAAAAGTACCAGTCTCACGAATGATAGCATCTACACCTTCTGCCAACTCGACGATTTTACTTTGATTTTTAGCCCAGTTGAAGGTGATATTCCAGTTGACTTTATTGGTAGAGATAGCATTGACATCCAAAGTCAATTCTACACCATCACGATCCACTCGACCGGCATTGATATTTTTCGAACTAAATCCTGAAGCTCCAGAAACCGGAACGTTGAGGATTTCATCGATTTTTTTCTCATTATAATATGTACCTGATAACCCTACTCTATTTTTCAAAAATTTAAGGTCTATACCAAGTTCATATGCAGTGGATAAAGATGGTTTGATATTGGGATCAACTAAGGCATCTGGTGTGCCCATCAAGAATGAACCATTCCATTGATTGGCGTTGACACCATAATTGAGTGCTAAAGAATAGGGATCTAAATCAGAACCTACCCTTGCCCAGCTTCCTCTCACTTTACCTAAGGAAAGAGCTTGAATTCCTAATAATTCAGAAAATAAGAAACTTACGCCCACAGAAGGATAAAAATAGGAATTGGCATTTTGGGGCAACGCACTACTCCAGTCATTGCGACCAGAGACATCTACATATATCATGTCTTTAAACCCAAAGGATGCAGCCCCATATAAACTATTTACTTTTTTTGTACCTCTTAAAGATTGGAATGTAGCGGTAGTTTTAGAGTTAGCTAAGGTAAACAAGTCAGGTACAGATAAACCGTCTACAGTGGAACCTCCAACAAAGGACAATCTATTTTTTCGGATGTTACCGCCGCCTTTGATGTCGTAGGTAAACTCCCCTACTCTATTGTTGTAAGAAGCAAGTATCTCATAATTATCTTCCCGACCAGGTGCACTAAAGTTAGCTCCGATGCTTGACTCATAATAGCCCTGATTGTAGTAATAGTAATTCTTAAATCCGGTCTGAGTACCAGAATTTTCCAGTATGGCATTGCCAGATCCTTCTTGTTCTACTTCGATCTGATTGCGACGGATAAAACCTTGTAACGTAAAATGTTTGAACGGTTTTAAGGTCACATTGATATCTCCAAACAATCTATTACGCTTAGAAGATTGAGTAAGATTATCAAAATAATCATAATAATTATACCAATAATTTCCTCCATAAAACGACAATGGGCTTGTCAGATAATTTCCAGGGTTATTGTGATTCCAACTGGAGAGAATACCTTCAGGTGATTTCATACCCTTATATTCTTTTATTTTATTTAAGTCCAAGTCCCGATGAAACCATTGATTGAATGAGCCAGACGATTGGTTAGCATAACCGTCATTAAACTCACCTTTTACATTTTGATTAGAAATATTCAAGTTGATACCAGCAGAGACATATTTTCCTAAATCAAAATTGGCGCTGGAATTGATGATATTTTTTTTGCT
>JAYSTG010000176.1:0-4831 GCA_043719965.1 Saprospiraceae bacterium
GTGTAGCGGGTGAGGTCTTGGCGACCTGGAGTGTTGGGGAAAAGGAATTGAAAGTGGAGTAGACGATTAGAAAAAAATCAATGAACGTAAAAATTCGGAGTACGGAAGATTCTAGCATTGTAATGCACTTTCCGGTTTAAACTTGTCTTTAGCTCTGGTCAAAGATTTAATATTGAGTGATATTGCACACATCTTAAGACTTCATCAGGCTTGACTTGCAAAGCATAACAAATCTGAACAAGCCTTACAATACTCAGATATGATTCTCCTCTTTCAATTTTACCCAAAGCTTGAGGAGAAATATGTATGGTGTTTGCTAATTCTTTGGGAGAAAGGCATTTCAACATTCTCAATTCTTTCAAATTTTGCCCTAAAGCTTTTAAAAAGTATCCATTTGCATCCACAGTACATAGATGTAATAAAAGTGCAAAAAATTCACCAATTAGCGTTTTTTAACACTTTTAAAACTGTTAATTTATATTTTAGGGCCATTTAATTGAGAAAATTCCCGATTTCAGGTATATTTTTACTTTGACAACCACTGATTGAATTGAAGCTCTCCTTCTAAAAACCATAGCCGGAAATAAATAGGAAAGCGTCGTTCCGTGATAGCCATTGATTGATCACCTATTGACTTTCACATGGATAAGATTGTACTACTTGTTTACAGAGAATCAATGATGGATCTTTTGTAAGCAAGATGGCTATAGTATGATTTTATGATCGGGTGATTCTCTTATTAATCATTTAAAATTTTAAAAAATGAAAAAATTATTTTTAGGTTTATTCTTGGTATCCAGTATATTTATTGTACGTGCATCAGAAACCACACCGATTTCAGATCAGATGGATAATTTTTTGGTTGGGGATCCATGTGTGGATGCTGCAATTGCTTATGCTGATGCTTTAGGAGGCAATTATCAGACTTGGAGTATTAATTACAACAGAGCTTATGATCTATGTATTAGTGGAGGCTGATGTGACTCAAAGAGTGTAATACTTTGCTTCACTATCATTGATGGTCTTAGATGTGACTATAATTATAACGTATCTTTGACCATCATTTTTTAGATTATTTTTTAGTATAAATGCAATTTTTCATTATGAAAAAATATTTCCGATTGATTCATAATACATTTATTGTGCTTTTTTTATTTGATGATCTTCAAGCACAAAACCTTGATTTGAAACTAAGCTACTCGGTACGATTTGAATACCCCATGGCAGATAGCGTAAAATTGGGAAAAAAAACTTTTGAATTGTTTCAAATACTGAATAATCAAACTGCCAGACTTGCAAGTGAAATGGAAACTATATTGTATTGTAATAGGACCAGTTCGAATTTTGTATTGAAAGATCGATTAATTGCAGATGCTGACCGGACGGGACAACTTACTCTCGAATCGAGTACCATTCAATCCGGAGGTAGTTATTATGTAGATCTCAAGGAAAAGAAAAGAATACAGCTTGAAGAAATGGATGGAGAATGGTATAGAATTTCCCTTCCTTATGAATATTATAAATGGAACATCACTGATCAAACAAAAAAAATCATGGGATATACTTGCTTCAAAGCCATTGCAGATACTGTAATCTTCTATTCAAAATTCCGGGACAGAATAGAAAAAACTATTCCTATTGCATGGTTTACCTATGATATTCCTATCCCCTTTGGTCCAAACGGATTGGACCAACTTCCGGGGCTCGTATTAGAAGGAAATATTGGTGGAAATTACTCGTATGCGTATTCATGTAAAAAAATAGAACCTTTGGATCCCAGTAATAGTAAAAAGTATTTAAAGGAGCCATCCAAAGGAAAATCCATTGCAAATAAGTCGTATCAAGATATAGTGCTATATGAAAGAATTAAATGAAGTCCTTTTAAAATAGAAATAGGAATGATCAGGGAAAGGAGCGTATGTGGGATAGCTTTCGTGATTTTATCAGTTCAATTTAGTTTTACACAGACATTACGCTTGCATGGTCAGATTACAAGTGACGATCATACTCCACTCGAATATGCCAATGTGACTGCCTTCCCTCTTTTAGTTGACCAGGATATAAAATTTTGTATGTCAGATGACTCAGGTCGATATCAACTGCACATAAAAAGGGATATAAAGTACATTATTCAAATCAGATACTTAGGTTTTAATGCGGTCAATGATACCTTAATTTTTAAAACTGATATAGAGAAAAATTTTATCTTAGTCCCTAACTCTTATATGTTGGGTGGGGTGACCATTTCAGCCCCTGAAGTCCCCGTCATCGTCAAGGAAGATACTACCATTTTTACTGTCAGTTCTTTTTCTTCCGGCCATGAGCAAAAGCTGCGAGATGTGCTCAAGAAACTACCGGGAATAGAAGTGGACAAAGAAGGCAATGTGAATTTTAATGGTAAGAAAGTGGATAAACTATTGGTTGAAAATGAGCCATTTTTTACTGGGAGTACAAAATTTGGAGTCAACAATCTTCCAGCCAATGTTGTCTCAAAGGTGGAGCTACTGAATAATTATTCAGAGATTGGATATATGAAAGGTCTGGTTGATGATGGCAAATTAGCTATGAATATCAAGCTCAAAGAGGATAGGAAGAAATTTACTTTTGGTGAGATAGAGCTAGGTGCAGGAGTAAAAGACCGATATCTTTTTCATCCTATATTATTCTACTATAGTCCCAAAACTACGATCAATTTTATTGGGGATATTAACAATAGTGGAACTAAGGCTTTTACAATATCTGATTTTTTTGAATTTGATGGAGGCTTTTCGAAAATAATGAATGATCCAATCAGGTCTTTGAATAATACTACCCGGTCTTGGATTCGTACTTTATTAAATGAAAATTTTGTAAATAGACGATCAGAATTTGGAGCCTTACATATCGTGAATAATATATCATCAAAATTAAAGCTCAATTTTTTTTCTATCAATGACCGCGGCACCCTGTCAAGCAGGATAGAAAACGAAAATTCATTTCTCTTCGCTGATCAAATACAGCAGCTGGAAAATCGGACCACAGAAAACAATAGCAAAAATTTTAATAGCTTAAACAAAATAGAACTCACCTATAAACCTGCAAAATATACCGATATTCGATATGCATCTATACTAAAAATAAGTGATCTGAATATGCAGGATCAAATACTATCCTGGTCAGATCAGAATAAAAATGATATCTATTTTGATCAATATCCGAACCAAATGGAATGGAAGCAAAATATAGATTGGAATCAAAAGTGGAATCCTCGGCATGCGACCACATTACAGTCCTCTATGAACTTTTATCAGGAGGATATCCAAAATCACTTATTGTTGGACACTCCACTATCCTCACAAATTTTACTCTGGGAAGGTAATAGCCCATATCAATTAGAAGAAAATGGCAATGGTAAAAATACCGACTTCGCAATAGGAATAAAACATGTATGGTCAGTAAATGATCTTAATCAAATACATTTCCTGGCGTCGTCACATACTTATCATCAGGAATATGCGACGAATGATCATGAGAAAACAGCTATTGGATTGTTGTCCCTGGAAAAATTTGGATTCAATAATTCTATAAAAATGCAGTTGACTGATCCTTCTTTGGGTATCAAGTATCGATGGAAATGGAGTGAAATCACAGGTAGCATAGGTACATCTGCACATTGGTATCACTGGAATATACATGAGCACGATGTTTTGAAAGTAAACCGCATCAAAACACGATGGATCCCTGATGTCGTATTAAAATGGGCACACTCATCCAATGAGGTTTTAGAGGGCAAATATGAAATCAGGTCGCGATTTGAAGAAGTATCCTCTTATGCTAGTCGCTACAGGTTACAAGGATGGACCACTTTTTTTAAGGGAAATCTTGATTTAGAAAATGAATGGAATCACCAATTTTCCCTTAACTATTTTAAAAACAAATATTTAAAAGGGACAATTTTCAATGCAGCTCTCAATTATACAAAAAGTGAAACTCAAAATAGAGCTACCACTGATATTTCAGGAATCCAACGCATCGCTACATTGGGCTCCTATTATTTACCGGATAATTCAATAAATGCGAGGGTTTTGTATTCTAGAAAAATTAACCCATTTAATTTTAAATTGAGTGGCTTCGGAATCTGGTCCGATTATTATCGTGATGTCAACGGTTTTTCTCAACGCTATAATGTTAAAAATGTTTCGTTCAGTTTCAACATACTTATGCAATTGAAAAAGTATCTCCGACTGGATCTTGGGATGCAGAAACGAAATAGCATTTTTTCAACACAGAACACAAACATCCGATTTAAAACCTTTACGCCGTCTCTTGAGTGGGAGTTTAATTTCTTACGTGATTTTAGTTTTGAAGGGAATTATGAATACAATTACAACCGCAATCTTACATCAGATCATATCAATCGATTCCAAAAAGCAAACCTTGAACTACGTTATGAACCGGAAAATGCTCATTGGAAATGGTCGATATTAATAAATAATTTGTTTGGCGCTGAATATAGGAGCGACATTTTTTATGATCAATTTTTGGTAAGTGAATCACGCACTTATTTTCAACCACGTGTAATAATGTTGAAATCAAAATTCAAATTTTAACTACTACCTAAAGTGAAGATTTGTCGCACTGACACACAGTATACCCGGGATGTTGAATCATGGAGTTCACGATTTTGGAAAATTATTTTTAAATGAAATTGGATTTGCCCCTTTAGGTGTACCTATAGCATGGCTTATAAAATTGTCTCATGTGGTTTGCGCAGTATTGTTTTTAATGGATAAGTATATCAAGCCGGCGGCTATCCTTACGATCATCGTACTTTTAGCAGGGATCATGTTAG
>JAYSTG010000177.1:0-4820 GCA_043719965.1 Saprospiraceae bacterium
GAAGTGAGGATACCATTGAAGGGTGTGGATAATTGTGCGAATGAAATCTTATATCGTACCGATATCACTAGACCGGATGGTAGTACAGAGACCCGAGTCAATATCACTGACCTTAGAGGCAATTTTGCAAGTGGCGTTTATACTGCACGAATCATAGGTAAAGACCATTGTGGCAATGAAGATACCTGCACCATGAAGATCACCGTGAAAGATGGCAAAGCGCCGACACCCTATTGTCTCAATGGAGTAGCGACTGTGGTGATGCCAAGTACAGGCACTGTAGAGATCTGGGCTAAAGATCTGGATCGATCGAGTGAAGACAACTGTACGAGCAGAAATCAGCTGAAGTTTAGCTTTACGAAAGATACGGTACAGCGAAGTCGAGTGATGAAGTGTAGCGATATACCGAATGGTAGGGAGCAAGCGATCGAGCTCGAAGTGTGGGTGACAGACCTAGCGGGCAACCAAGATTTCTGTAAGACCTATATTCTATTACAAGATAATGGTACAGTAAATGGAGGAGCATGTAAAGACACCACCCTCGCACTAGCCAATATCACAGGAAGACTATACAATGAAGACAAAGAAGGAGTAGAGTTTGCAACTGTAGAATTAAAAGGACAGGGAAGTTCAGGCATACCATCCTTCAAGACGGCATCAGACGGAGGGTACACCTTCCATAGTATACCGATGAATGGTGCACAGAGCCTACAAGCGATGCGTGATGATAATCCGATGAATGGAGTAAGTACACTCGATCTAGTGTTGATACAAAAGCATATCCTGGGTACGGAGCAATTGAAGACTCCATATAAAGTGATAGCAGCCGATGTGAATAATAGCAATGATATCAGTGTATTGGATTTGATAGAATTGCGAAAACTGATATTGGGCATCAATGATAAACTACCGAATCCCCAAGGGACAGGCAACACGAGTTGGAAATTCATACCGAAGTCCCACAAGTTTGTGGATGTCTCCAATCCATGGGGCTATCCGATCGAAGACAAACTGATCGATCCGATACAGTCAGATAATTTGGTACGGGATTTCATCGGCGTGAAGATCGGTGATGTCAATAGCAGCGCATTATCACATAGTCTGATGGGTACAGAGATCAGGACGAGTGAGACAGGCTTGATATTCGAAATAGAAGAACAGATCTTTAAAGCAGGAGATCGCGTCACAATATCATTCAAATCGCCAAACTTCAAAGGCATCAGTGGCTTCCAGGGCACGATACAATTTACGAATGACGAATTACGAATTACGAATGATCCTATCCAGGCAGGGGCTATCAGTATGACGGAGCAAAACATTGGTACTCGATGGTCTAATGAAGGATTAATCACCATGAGTTGGAATAGCAATACAAGTGTGGACATTAAAGATTATGAAATGTTGTTCAGTATGACTTTCATAGCGCAAAAAGCTGGAAGGCTATCTGAATCACTACGATTCAGTTCACAACGTACCAAGGCAGAATCCTATGAAGGAAAAGGCGAGCTAGGTAATCTTAGTATACGATTTGTGAGTAAGCATGGAGAGGAGATAGCTGGTAAGAGCGAACTCTATCAAAACTATCCCAATCCATTCGATAAGCGCACAGTTATTGGATTGAATCTTGCTGCCGGAGGCAAAGGCGTATTGAAGATCACTGATCTCACTGGTCGCACGATCAAACGTATTGAAAAAGAATGGAACCGAGGATATCAAGAAGTATGGATCGATAGATCAGAGATCATAGCTGCCGGAGTGTTGTACTATAGTTTTGAAGGAAGAGACTTCAATGCGGTGAAAAAGATGATCTTTTTAGAATAAGAGCAAGATTTGGAATAGAAATAATTTAACCTTAAATAAAAAGCCTTCTTGTATTTTCAGGAAGGCTTTTTTATTATTTGACTCTTTTCAAATACATCCTTCAGCTATCCAGCTTATGCCAAATCATAGTCACTCAGACATTGCTATGATAATAAATTTTCCGGCTTTCATCAAAATCTAAAGTTGGAAAGATGGCACCGAAGCCAATCACTCATTTATTTGCCCTCATTATTTTTATCTAAAATTTAAAATTTAACAAAATATTATTTAACATATATATTAAATAATATTTATAATAAACTGATATATAATTATATAAAAATTATAATAAAAATATATTTGTAAGCGTTAAATAATTTTAATTACACTTTAAGTAAATATATAATTTATATATACCTTTAATTCAATTAATAATTAATGTAATAAATATTTAATATGTTATTTTGTGAATTTATTGAATTTTTTTTAATTATTTGGAATAATATATTGATTAATATATAATATTATTAATTATATTTTGATTTTTGCCCAAACCTATTGTTTTGTAACTTTTAATGTTTAGTATGAATTATCGTTTCCTTGCAGTTTCTGAGACAAGAATCTCATTTAGATTAAGATGGGCTATTACCTTAGTTGCTCTGTCATCCTGTGTATTGTCAGCCAAAGAATTTAGTTTCTTGGACTATGCATGGAGTAACTCCAAAGTAGATATTGAAAAAAAGACGATCCAATATCAAGTTTGTTATACTACAGCTTCTGTGGAAGCAAATCAACTGATGCATCAGGGAAGTAAAACTAAATTGACCAATTTAGTTTTTAATCAAAGTGTTGACTTTAACTTCAATGCATCAAAGGCTAAATCATTCTATTTCGTTGATTTTTTAAAACGATTATTTGCATTCAATCAAACTAAAGCGCTTGATTTAAAAATGCCTGATGGGGTAAGCCAACCTTTAATTAGTAGCCCTTTATCTACACCAGTTAAGGTATTCGCAAAGTCTACAATAAATGTAAGTCTTTGTAGAGATTCCACCACCATGTTTTGTGCTGATACCACGGAGTTGATTGGGCCTATCACGATTGTATCTACTCTCATGTCTCCCGCTTTTGGTACGTTGATTACTATGAATCCATTTAATGGATGTTATACCTATATAGCTCCATCTATGTCTGGAAATACAGTCCTTACGGTAGTATTAAGTGATAATTTTGGAATTATGGATACTACTATGGTGATGATTACAGTACTTCCTCCACCGGGTGTCAATGCAGTATATACGACTCCTTTATGTTTTGGCGATACATTGAAATTAGAAGAAAATGCAGGTGCCGCTTTGACTTGGGCTTGGACAGGGCCAGTAGGGGCTGTTTTCAGCAACCCATTTTCACAAATGACCCAAGTCTATCCAGCAGTACCTGGTAGTTATGTGGTTACTATAAGCGATATCAATGGTTGTGTAAATTCTGATACAATACTTGTTGTAGTGACGCCACTACCGATTGTGACCATTTCGGCAAATGATACCGTATGTGAATTCGAGTCTGTTCAATTTATGGAGACTGGCGGACAGGTAATAAATTGGTCTTGGACTGGGCCAAATGGTTTTAATTCAACTGTACAAAATCCCTTAATTCCTTCTGTCACTCAGAGTATGGCTGGCGATTATATCGTAACGGGAACTAGCATGGATGGATGTAGCGCTTCAGATACTTTTACATTAAATGTGATCTCAACTCCTATAATCGATAGCGTAAATGCAATTAACCCACCTTGCTGTGGTATCGATAATGGAAGTATATCGATATATGCAAGTTCTGGTGTAATTCCCTTACAATTTTCTATTGATGGGGGCTTCAATTGGGTCACAACATATAACTTTGCAAGTGACACAACATTTTTAAACCTTGCACCAGGAACCTATAGTGTCAAAGTAAGAAATAGCCTTGACACTAATTGTATGGCGGATTGGCCTCCGATCATTTTAAATTATACTGATACTATAGCGCCAGAAGTTATTTGTCCTAATGATACCACGCTTTATCGGGATATGAGTTGTTTGATCGATACAACTTTGGCCTCCACCGGTACTCCTTTAATATTTGATAGTTGTATGGTCACTTATACATGGCAAGACGATGTTTCTTTGCTTAATCAGTGTAACCAAACCGGTAGCTTTACCAGGACATTTACATTTATTGATGCTTGCGGCAATTCAAGTATATGTATCCAGACCGTAATAGTACAGGATACCACACGCCCAGTAATAATATGTCCAATCGATACCACAGTAAATTGTAACACCCCATTAGATAGCATTACTTTAGGTACAGCAACAGCGACAGATAATTGCACAAATGTAGTAACTACAATCTTCAAAACAGATGCAGTGATCACCGGAACTTGTGCAGATAATTATACGATATCGAGAACCTGGACAGCAACCGATAGTTGCGGAAATTCAGGTACTTGTATTCAAACCATCACTGTGCAAGATACCACTCGACCTGTAGTAGTTTGTCCAGTGGATACCACGGTAAATTGCAATACTCCATTAGATAGTATTGCTTTAGGTACGGCTACAGCCACGGATAATTGTACAGATGTAGTAACTACGATCTTTAAAACAGATGTAGTCACTGCCGGAATTTGTATTGATAATTATACGATAACGAGGACCTGGACTGCAGCCGATAGTTGTGGAAACTCCACCACTTGTATTCAAGCTATAATAGTACAGGATACTACCAGACCAGTAGTCGTATGTCCAATCGATACCACAGTAGATTGCAATACACCACTAGATAGTATTACTTTACGTACAGCCACTGCCACAGATAATTGCACGGATGTAGTCACTACAATCTTCAAAACAGATGCAGTGACAGCTGGAACTTGTATTGATAATTATACGATATCCAGGATCTGGACAGCAGCCGATAGTTGTGGAAACTCCACCACTTGTATTCAAGCTATAATAGTACAGGATACTACCAGACCA